>JALHJD010000075.1 GCA_022837185.1 Desulfobacteraceae bacterium | reverse complement strand
ATCGTAGTAGAAGCCGTCGGTCGGGTCCCAGATACCCACGCCCTGCCGGCCCATGTGGGCGAGCGCATAGGAGATGTAGACAAAGTGCTCGAAGAACTTGCTGGCGACGTCCTCGTAGGCGGGCTTGTGCCGAGCCAGCTCCAGGGCGATGTGGTCGGGCGCTTCACTGACCTCCAGGGTGAGCCCGTTTGCCTGGTACGCCTTCTGCACGGCCACGGTGGATTCGCCCATGAGCATCCTTTTTCCTTCAAGATAAACAGAACCGTAGGGCGGGGCGATCAGTTCAAAAGGCCCGACAAAGAGCCGGGCATATTCGACCTTCAAATCGGAGTCGTCTTGTTCTTCCAGCGCCTGCTTCATGCTGTCGGCAGCGGCCGCGGCTTTCTCCATGTGAAGAGAAGCAAGCTGGAAAGCAAGGTTGTCGCAGAGACCTTCCTGAAAAAACAACTCTCTTTCCGGCTCGTAAAAACAGGCGGCCAGCAGTTTGAAACAATTGCCCTGGTGAACTTTCATATCCACGGTTGCAGGCGTCATAACGGGTCCTGTTTCGTTTATGATGAATACATTTCGCGATCGGGGCGCTTGGAGGGGGGGGAGTGCGCCCCGATCGCATACAGCGTCTATGAGCGGACGCCGTAATCCCTGATATAAAAAACATTCGGCTCGGTGCCTTCCTTCGGCTTGAGCACGGACGCCTTGTGCCGGGCAAGCAGCTTGGCGACATCGCTGTTCGGGTCCTCCCTGTCGCCGAAAATACGGGCCCCGGCCGGGCACGAAACTACACAGTACGGGAGTTCCCCATTCTTGAGTCGGTGATCGCAGAAAATGCATTTTTCAACGATATTGTCCCGGCGGACATCCTCATAATCCGGATGCGTATACCTGGTGCGGTGCGGAGGCGTGTCGCCGGCCAGTTTGGCGATCCCGGCCCCGGAGGAGGTGATGCCGGGGATCATTTCCGTTTTGTCCGCGTAAAAAGCCTGATACGGCTCTCCTTCTGCGTTATAGCTGATGACGCTCGTCTCGCCGACCTTCGTCTCTTCCCTGGAATAGGGGCAGGCTTCCTGGCAGGCCCGGCAACCGATGCAGCGTTCATCATTGTGCATGGTGATGCCGTCCGCCGTTTTGTACATGGCTTTGGGCTCCACCGGACAGGCATCGACGCAGGGGGCGTTGCTGCAGTGATTGCACAGCACCGGCCTGGTCATGTACTTGACTTTGGGGAATTGGCCGCTGATCTCATGCTGGAAATCGGCCCAGTTGTGGGTCTGGCCGTTGCGGCGCAGCGCCGTATTGTTCTCCGTTTTGCAGGCCAGGGCGCAGGCCCCGCAACCCACGCATTTCTGGAGATCTATTACCATCGCGTATTGCGTCATTATTTTACCCTCCACATATTAATTAGATTCGCTCGATTTTTACACCGGTGAAGCCGCCGTTACGCACATTGGCACCACTCAGCCGTTCAATATCAAAAGGCATGAGGAGGTTGTTGTTGCCACCGCGCGGCTGGGCCGTTGCGTAATCCCTGCTGGCCGTCCTGCCGTAGGCCCAATGCCCCTGGCCGTACGCTTTGGCAACCGTGCCGGGCCGCACCCCTTCCCAGAGGCGGGCGGTGCACTCGATGCTGGCCACCACCGAGGTCACCCGGATGGCGTCGCCGTCCTTGATGCCCAGTTTGCCGGCGTCGGCGGGGTTGATCTGGAGCACGTCCTCATGGCCAACGTCGCCCGGGTCGCAATGCTTGAATTCATAGTACCAGGGGGCGTTCTGGCTGCGGCCTTCGCGGTTGAGGCGCGACTTGTAGTCAATGAAGGCGAAGGGGTACTCCTTCTCGTCGCCGTGGCGGAAGGGCGGCTCGTAGTGCGGCACAAAGGCCAGTTCGCCCCGGGCGGTGTAGTTGCAGACCTCAAGGATGTCGTCCACCGTGGTTTTGTGCTTTTCAGCGTGACCGGCCAGGGCTTTTTTCAGGGTTTCGCTGTAGAACTCAAACTTGTGGGAGACGGTGCCGGTGGTGGTCACCTTGCCGTCCTTTTCCTCGTCCTTGCCGAATTTGCCGCCCCAGCGCTTTTTGTACGGCTGCGGGTCGGAGTTCCACATGCCGCGCTGTTTGAATTCCGCCCAGCCGTTGATCTTGTCGCCGCCGACATCGGTGCCGTTCCACATGTCCTGGGTGTAGAACTTCACGGCATATTCGGTGAACTCCTTGGAATTGGTTGCCTCCTTGCCGGTTTCCGGGTCCTTGAATTCCTTTTTCAGATAATCAAGCAGATTGGGGAAGCCGCGTTCCGCCAGCTTTTCGCCGAGCATCCAGGGGAATTCGGTTTCATCGTTGATGGCCTCCCACATGGGTTTCACAAGGGGCTGCATAATGGAGCAATAAGCGTAGCGATTCTGCTTGCCTTTCAACCAGGCGAGCTTCTCGTATTTGGAGATGGCTCCCGGCAGGACGATATCCGCGTACTGGGTCATCTCCGCCGCGTTGGTGGTGATGTGGACCAGAAAGGGGATCTTCCCCATGGCCTTTTCCCAGCGCTCGGCGCCGGTGCAGGAAAAGGCGAAGTTGTTCATGTACCCAACCGCCATTTTAATGTCGTAGGGATCACTGTCCAGGATGCCGGTGGCCGCGTTGTTGGTGACCACCCCGCCGCCCGACTTGCCATCTTTGAGGGCTGGAATGGTCTTGGTGCCGCGCTGGTCGATCTTGGGCATCTTGGCATGCTTCTTGGAGAGTTCGTCCTGGTAGGGTTTGACATCAGGCATCTTCTTGGAGGGCACCTTGTTGGAGGGCAGGGTGCCGCCGACATTGTCGATGCCCCCGACCAGGCCGTTCAGGACATTGACCGCCATGGCCGAATAGCCCCCGCGCACCTGCATGGCCGCTCCGGGCCCCATCCACACCGCGACATTGGGCGCCGCCGCAGCCATGCCGCGGGCGACCCGGACGATCTGCTCGGCCGGCACCATGGTGATCTCCGCGGCCTTTTCCGGGGTCATATCCTTGACTGCCAGGTTCCACCACCTGACCACTCCATGGGATTCCTTCTCCTCAAAGGCCGCCTCATCAACGATTGCGCCGGCCTTGAAAAGGTTTTTCCCTTCCTTGAAGTCGCCGACAAATTCCTTGAACCATATCCCCTCGGCCAGGATCACATGGGCGATGGCCAGAGCCAGGGCGCCGTCCGTGCCGGGCAAAAGGGGCATCCATTCATGGGCCTTGGCCGCGGTGTTGTTGAGCTTCGGATCGGCCACGGCCACGGTGGCGTTGTCCAGCACATCGCCGAGCCGCTTGATGGCGGACGGCACCATCCGGTTGGAACTGACCGGGTCGCAGCCCCAGACAAGGATGTATTTGGAGTTGCTGATATCGTAATCGCGATAGCCCCACATGCCTTCGGTATAATAGGCCCCGAAGTTCTCGGCCTCGGCGCAGATGGCGCTGTGGGAGATGTTATTAGGAGAGCCGAAAATCTTGGTGGTGGCATCATAGATGAGGTCACGCATGTACGTGTAGCGGCCGCGCAGGAGCAAATACTTTTCCGGCTCCCCTGCCTTCCGGAGCTCCATCATCCGGTCGGCAATGGTGCTGAACGCCTCGTCCCAGGAGATGGGCACGAACTTCGGATCCACGCCCTTGCCTTTCTTGGGATTGGTCCGTTTCATCGGCGTCTTGACCCGGTCGGGGTCATAAACCTGCTGCAGTGAAAGATGTCCCCGAGGGCAGCAGTAGCCGTCGTTCTGTTTGGAATACCTGTTGCCTCGGACCTTGACCGCCCGGCCGTCCTGGACGAAGACCTCCACCGGGCACCAAGTGGTGCAGCCCTGGCAGGTGGACGGCTTCCATTCCCCGGGCAATTCGCCGATGGAGGTGCCGCCGCTCTCCGCGGCAAATGCGTTCAGGGCGGGCTTGCCAAGGCCGACGCACGCGCCGGCGGCCGCTGACAGTTTCAGGAAATCCCTGCGTTTTATTTTCATTCGCTTCCTCCCTTGGTTGAGTATGAACATGGAGTCAAAATCAGCAGGCAAAGTCTGATCATGAGGCCAATCTCTTTCATCTTGTGCACAATCCATGCCATGCCCCCCGGGGAGGATATTTGTTACCTGAACGTAACATTCCATCCGCGATCAATCTAAAAAAATACGAACAATCAGCCCTTTGTAAATTTTTTTCAGTTCCTGGGTGATCGAAATGGCGTCATTTTTCCCTGCACCACATTGAAGTACAGGCAAAGAAGCAATTCGTATCACATCAATACATAAATTCTTTGTTACTTTCCCGTAACACTCACAGACCCGACAACGGGCAATGAGGTGCAGGATGGATTTTATCGGTAATCAAGTCCGTAATTGTTCATTTTCTCCCAAAGCGTTTTCCTGCTGATGCCGAGAATGTCCGCTGCCTGCGACCTGTTTCCCTGGGTCACCTTGAGGATGCGCATGATATGGGCTTTTTCCGCTTCGGCGGCAACTTCCGACAGGGCCAGCAGCCGGGTCTTCACCGACCTGTCCTTGAGGATATGGGGCGGCAGGTCCCTTTTGCCGACCACGCCGGAACCGGACAAGGTCACGCAGCGCTCCACGATATTGATCAGTTCCCTGACATTGCCGGGAAAAGAATAGCCGCAGAGTGCCGTGACCGCTCCCTGGTCAAACCTGACGGCGGTGCCGTAGCGGTCGTTGAACTGCTGCAGGAATTTATCTATCAGCAGGGGAATGTCATCGTGACGATTGCGCAGGGGAGGAAGCTCAATGGGTATGACATTGAGTCGGTAGAAGAGATCCTCCCGGAAGGATCCTTTTTTGATTTCCTTTGCCAGGTCCTTGTTGGTGGCGGCAATGACCCTGACATCAACCTGGATGGATTCCGTGCCGCCCAGCCGTTCGAAGGAGCGTTCCTCAAGCACCCGCAACAGCTTGGTCTGGGTCAGCGGCGGCAGGTCGCCGATCTCGTCGAGAAAAATCGTCCCGCCGTCCGCCATTTCGAAGCGGCCGGGCTTGCGGCCGGCAGCGCCGGTAAAAGCGCCCTTTTCATAGCCGAACAACTCGGATTCAATCAGGGTGTCCGGCAGGGCCGCGCAGTTCACCCGTATCAGCGGCTTGTCCCTGCGGCCGCTCTGGTAATGGATGGTGGAAGCGATCAATTCCTTGCCGGTTCCCGATTCCCCCAGGATAAGCACGGTGGAATCGGTCTTGCTCACCTTGTCCAGCAGCGCCAGAACATGCTGCATGCTCTGGCTTTCCCCGATGATATTGGGAAAATTAAGCAACTCCGAGAGGTCCTTTTTGAGGCGGATATTCTCCTCGGTCAGGCGGCGCTGGTCAAGGGCCCGCTTGACGACAAGAAGCATTTCATCCAGGGAGAACGGTTTGGTGATGTAATCAAAAGCCCCCAGGCGCATGGCCTCCACCGCATCATTGATGGAGCCGTAGGCGGTCATGACAATGACGGGCATCGCCGGGTCGTCCTTGATCGCCGCCTTGAGAATGGCTATACCGCTCACATCCGGCAGGCGGACATCCGTGATGATGAGGGAAAAATCGCCCTGTTCAAGGGCGGAATAGCCGGAAGCCCCGTCCGGCGCGGCGAAAACAGTGTAGCCCTCCGACTTGAGCATGTCAGCCAGACTGATGCGCATGATTCTTTCATCCTCAACGATGAGTATGCTGTCGTTCATGGGGCCTCCTGAAAAGTGACCGTAAACGTCGTCCCCTGGCCGACCCGGCTGGCAACGCGGATATCGCCCTTGTTCCGCTTGACCAGTTCATAGGTCATCCATAATCCGAGCCCCGTGCCTTCCTCCGGTTTCTTGCTGGAATAGAACAGGTCAAAAATTGTGTCCCTTTCGGAAGAGGGGATCCCCACCCCGGTGTCGGAAACCGTAAGGACAATTTCGGCTCCCTCTCTGCGGGCATTGACCGCCAGACTGCCTCCCTCTGGCATGGCCTGGATGGCATTGATCAGCAGGTTGACCAGGATCTGATTCAGGTCATGGGGGGTCACGGCCGCGTAAAGCCCCTCCGGCACATCGGCCGTGAAACTGATCTCCGTTTTCCGGATACGATAGTCGATAAAGCGCATGACAGCGGCCAGGACATCGGCAATGGCGGCCCGTGTCTCCTCCCCCCTTCTCTTGCCGGCGGTCCACAGCAACTGGGCGACGGTCTGTTCAATGCTGTCCACGCCCTCCTGCATGAGGTCGAGATAATTCCGGCGAAAGGCGGGATCGCCGCCGCTGCGCCTGAGCATGGCGATACAGTTCTTCAACCCGCCCAGGGGATTGTTTATGCGGTGCGCCACGCTTGAGGACAGGATGCCCAGGGTGGCGAGTTTTTCTGACTGGAGCAGTTTCTCGTGGGCCTTCTTCATTTCATCGTTGGCCCGACTCAAACGGTTGACCATGGCGTTGAAATCCCCTGCCAGTTGCGCCAATTCGTCCTTGCCCGTAACGGGTGCCAGATGCTGCTGCGGCTTGTTGACATCGACTTCCCGCATGACCGCGGCCAGAGCGGTGATAGGGCGAATAAACCGCCGGCTCAGAAAAAAGATCAGGACAAAGCCGCTGGCCAGGACCACCAGGGCAAGCACCCATATCTCGATAAGCATATTCCTGACCTCCTCGTTGACATGGCGGAGGCTGACACCAAAGAGAAAAACCCCCCAGTTCTTGCCGCCGACGGAAAGAGGGGCCGCAAATTCCAGCGCATCGTCCCCGGTTCCGTCAACCTCTATGGTCCGGACAGCCACCTCGGTCCCCTGCGGAAAGGCAAAAACCTTGTCCTGGTAGACTTTGCCGTACTCCCGGAAATCGCTGTGCGATATAACCCTTTTATTCTCGTCCAGGACGGCAAGATAGATATAATCAAGCTCCCGCCGCTTGAACAGCTCCTGCAGATAATTGTCGATCAGGCCCCCCTCCTCCACCAGGCCGAGTTTTTCATAGATAAGCTCGTTGATGATGAGAGCGGCCACCGTCTGGGCCAGGACCTTGCCCTGTTTTTCCGTGGCATCATGGAGCACTGCCCGGTTCCGGGAAGCGGAAAGAAGACCGAAAACGGTGGTGAAAAACAGGATGGCTATGGAGGCAAAGGTGATGAATTTCCATTGCAGGGGGATGTAACGGGGCATATGCATTTCAGAACGTTGTCTTCGGATGACAGCCCATGCCGCAGGTGACCGGGACATCGTTAACCATCTTGCGGATGCCGCTGTAATCCGCGTCCGAAGCGGAAATGAAACCACCCTGCATATCCGCGTCCAGTTGCTGCAGAACCTGTCTGCCCTTTTCTTTCGCTGCCATGGCGAGAAGGGCCTCCTGAACTTTTCTGACCACGGCGTAGGGAGTCTGTGGTGAAACAACGATCGGACCGGTGGGAATGGGGTCGGAGGTGGCGATGATTTTCAAACCGAACTGCAGGTATCTCCGGGCAACGGACTGCCGGACGCCTCCGGCATCGTATTCGCCGCTGAGCACCTTCTTGACCACTGTTTCATGGTAACTGTAGTTGGTATAGCGGTCGAGCTTGTCCAGGTGAATTCCGTTCCAGGCCAGCATGTAGCGGGGCATCAGGTTGCCGGACGTCGACCAGATCGAGGCAAAGGCCATTTTTTTGCCTTTCAGTTCCGCGACGCCCGGAACTGGTGCTTCCGGGGCGACCACGATGACACTGTAAAAAAACGGGTCGCCTTCCTGCGTCCTGCTTTTCACGATGGGCGGGGTACCGTAACGGTTGTAGGAGTCCAGATAGGTGAGCGGACCGAGCAGGGCGAAATCCGTTGCGCCGGTGCCGAGCCCCGACACGGTCTGCTCATACGTGTTGTTGAGGAGCAGTTCCAACCGTAATCCTGTTTCTTCCGCCAGGTAATCGAGCAGAGGCTGGTATTTCTCGTAGGCGATCCGCGGGTTGTCCCGGGGGATGACGCCGAAATGATAAACTCGCTCCTCCTCCGGCTCCCTAACCGGAGAAACCGCCCCCCCGGCTACCGCCTGAGTCCGTTGCAGAAAATCACGCATTTCCCTGATCAGATCGTAATTACTGTCCGGCACCTCGACAAAACGATCAATGCGCATGGCCGAGAGGATTTCCTTGCCCTCGGGATCGAGGTGCATGGCCACCAGTATCTCCCTTATTCTGCTTTTCATGAAAACAGGAAGTCCCGGTGGCACAACCACCGGCGGACTCCCGAACTCCGGGGACTGATGGATGATTTTCACCTGTTCGGCGTACGGCGAATTCTCGGCCAGCATATAGGCATAGACCGCGGAATCGACGGCGGCCCCGTCGGCTTTTTTCTTCGCCACCATCTCCACCGACTTGTTGTGACTGTAACTGTAAAAATAGCGGCTGAAAAAACGACCCGCTTCCGATCCCCGCCGGGCCAGAAGATAGAGGGGATATTGCCGGCCGGTATTCGATTTCGGATCGACAAAGGCGAATGTTTTTCCCTTCAGGTCCTCAAGGTCGGTGATATTGCTGTCCCTGTGGACAATGATGTAGGAGCGGTACGATGCTTTGCCGTCGATCACCGGCGCAACGAGCAGCTCCACCCCGAAGGCGTCCTTGTCGTCAACATAGGGAAAGGAGCAGATGAAGCCGACATCGACCTGCTGATGTTCGAGCATGCGGTCTATTTCATCATAGGTGGTGCGGTGGACCATTTCCGCCGGCATCTCCAGTCTGTCCGCCAGGTAATCGACTATTTGCTGGTAGTAGCGGACGGCGCTGACAGGCGTTACCATGCTGGCCACCCCCACCCGCAGGGGCTTGGCCCAGGAAGGACGGAGAACAAAAGAGCAGGAGGCAATGCACGCCAGAATAATGATAAAAAGCGAACGAACACTCCGGCGGCGAACAAATAACATCAAGTTTTGCTTGTTCATGGGTTCCCTTGTGCAAATTGCAGGCCACCGTGGAATTCCACGGTGTAACAGGCGGATAAAGGATTTACATAAATAATTCAGCCCCAAACATGTTATCTTTGCGTTACTTTTACGTAACACTTCAGAATAGGAGAAACAAGCACAATCACACCGGCAAAATGGCGGCCCTGGACACGGATCGATTCTCTACCATGTGTTGAACCGCAATATCGAAAAATTTGTCGTCATGGTGTTGGACGGCGTGCCGTCACATAGAACTTGGCGGCTTAAGGTGCCCGGAATATGATGGCTGTCCCCTGCCACCATGTTCACCGAAAGCCAATCCTGCTGAATGCTCTTGAAGGAGTTGCGCGAAAAAGAATTCGCCACCGTGGTCTTCGATTCTCCGGGGCAGTCATGGCTCAAGCGGCGCGAGACTTATAGCTGCTCGAACATTCACCTGCCGCCCTCCTATCACTGACAGGTTGGCGGCGGATCTTTAGAGTCATCTTGATTGAAAATTGGAATGAGATCAACGTATCGCTTGCCTCCGTGACCTCAAGGGTGGATGTAATTCCAAGTTGCAATCAAGATGATTCTAATATCCACTTCCAGCCCGTCAGCGATTGAAGCGCACCGGATGAACTCTGCAGGCGCCGCAAGCCTCTCGCTGCCTGGGCCATGGCCGACCCGAGTGAATCAAAGACCACATTGGCGAATTCTTTCTCGCGCAATTCCTCCCAGAGGCGTTCAGCCGGATTCAACTCTGGAGAATAGGGCGGCAAGCGCAACAACGTCATGTTTTTTGGAACCTCCAGATGCAATGCGCGATGTGACGGCGCCCCATCCAGCACCATTACAACAATTTCTCCAGGGTGGCGGCATGACACGTGTCGAAGAAATGAACCCATGGTCAGGGTATCCATTTTCCCGGCCGACATCCAATCCAGAGCGCCATCAACCGGGGTCACGGCAGCATATGCATAAACATATTCGCGGATCAACGCCACCGGCACTACCGGGCGTAAAGGCGCCGGTGCCCAGCACCGCCTGGGATCGCTCATCCTGAAACATTACCCGCACCGGCAGATCCGCTGCATTCTTCTCTACAGTTTCCGCCAAAGTTTTGGCGAAGTTTTTTTAAAAGTTTCCTGCGCCTCAGCGTCCCGTTTCGGATGACAGGTATCCGCCGGCTCTATCTTTCGCCAACCATGTCGCGCCAGCAACCGATACACGGTCGAAGAGGGGACCTTGCGGCCAAGCAGTTGTTCCAGTGCGGCATGAATGGGCGGAACAACAAGTACCCCTCCTGTTTCTGCCTTGGCTACCCATGGATCGAGAAATGCTTTCTCTTCTTCGGGCGTCAGCAACTGCCGGCGACGACCACCCCATGTCCCCTTGGCTTTGGCAGAACCAGAGATTTGATCGCGAATCTGTTTCTGCATCCTGACAACCGTCGCAACGCCAACGCCGAGCAATTGCCCGGTAACGGCGTTGGCCACCCCGCATCGCTTGGGGATCAATATGCTCAAGCCGGTGCGCAATTCTCGCGCAGTTTTGGCCCGATGTACCAGTTGCAGCGCTACCTCTTCCATGTCGTCGGTAAGTTGAGCTGGTCTTGCCATAGCTTGCCTGTGCCTCCATAAGTTGGCTTCTTCTGCTGGTGGATACAGGCATATTATATATTAAGATCATTTTGATTGCAAACTGGAATGAGACAGGGTAAATTATCTGTTTGCCCGCCGTGGAGTCGTACAAGAGCGTCATTTCCTCTCAAAATGAACCTTTGGTTACGACAGCTTTCAAGAGGTAATGACCTTATTGCAGGAATGTCGGATGCTTTAAAGAATCCTGATTACCCTCATGCTCAGCAAATGTATTTCAACGCCAGGAACAATGCTGTCATATCGAACGGATGTAAGCATATCCAAAAATCTTTGCCAACAATAATAAAACCGGCAGATTAGATAGTTAATTGACATCTGCTGCACTAAACCGTTGATTTTGATTTTTTTTTTCGAAACAAACAAATTCCCTGCACCGAGGAAGTGTCTTTTCTCCCTGCAGTTGACAGAGGGACAGAAAGGAGAAGTCACACAAGATAAGCTACTTAAGGACAGCAAATAATTCACGGCTGAGGATTGATGTTAATCACCTGAATCCGTGACGTGTAATAGATCTTGGCAGATTTGTACCCGTGTTTAAAAAAAATTACCGGCTTGTGACCCTTGCGGCGGTAACAATTCCTCCGCCGGGATGATAATGCCTGCTGTTCTTTGACAATCTGACAAAAAAAACTTCCCAAAAGAGGGAAAAAAGGCGCACTCATCCTGTTGTTTCTCTTTCAGCGCCGTCCGGCCTTGTCTATGCCGCGGCGGAGAGCCGGGAGTACACCCGGATAAAAGCCTCAAACCCCGGACAGTGCCGGCTGAAGCGCAATCTGAGGCGGCGGGCTGAACTTATCAGCCGGGCAGCCAGGTACATCAACTCCTGGATCACTGTTTTCAGCCGGCGCCGCTTGGCCGGATGCCGGACCGGTGAATACTCGCCAAGCAGTCCCAGCTGACCGATGAGCCGCAGGATATTGTACGCAAAGGAGCCAAGGGCCATGATCAGGGCATTGGTGGCAAATTTGCCGCTGGGCAGACGCTCCAGATCGAGATCGCTCTTGAATTCGCTGTGAAACTGCTCGCTTAAGCCGTGATTCTCGTACAGCTTGATGATCTTCTGCTCCGGCAGGTCAAGGTCGGTCCACCAGCCCTCAACCGTGACATCCGGGGCAAGCAGAAGCTGGCCGCGCTTGTCGACGTTCCGCCTGGTAACGCGCACCACCTTGGTGAACACCACGGTCCGGCCCTCATGTTCCTGCCTTTTGCGAATGGTCAGCAGGGCTACCTCTTTGCCGGGTCGGGGCTCCGTTACCTTGCCCTCGGCAAAGGCCCGGGCGCAGAGGGCGCTGGTGTCTTCCCGGCGCGGATTCCACTTGATGATGAAGGAAACCTTTTCCCGGTCCCGCAGGGCCATCCGGGTCTCCAGCGCGTCATGGGCTGAGTCCAGGCGAACCAGGAGCTTTTTGCCGGTCAAGGTCCTGGCCCGGTCAATCACCCGGTCCAGATAGGGAATAAATCCTTCCTGGCTGTGCTGGCTGCCGGGGCGCAGTTCAACCTCCATGCACCATCCTTCCAGGCCAAGGTAGGCGGCAATGGGGGCATACCCGTCGGTGCCCTGATAGGTGCGGCTCACCCCTTCCTTCCTGGTATTGGAGTTGTCCATGGGAAAGACATCCGCGTCAAGGGGAATGTGCCCGGTATCGAGACCGGTGATGGGCACTTTGCCGTTTTTGAGCATCACCACCGAGCAGTCTTTGATGATCGGCAGCAGCGCTTCGGCATTTTCGTCAAGACGCTGCCGCAACCGTTCAACCGAAGGGACATTACTGATGCCCAGAGATTGCTTGAAATAGGTATCGTCGCGCATGGAGGATATCGCCTCAAAATCGCTCTTGCCGAGGCAAAGCAGACCCAGCATGCTGCGCACGACGTCGGTGTGCGATATCTTGTCCTGCCCCTTGGTCATTTTTCCGGCAACCTGCTTCGGCAGGTCGCTGAAGCGGTTGATGCACAACCCGATGAGAGCCAGGCCCGAATGGCTCGTGTAGAATTCATTGTCAGATTGTTCAATAATAAATCGTTTCATTCGGTCACCTGCCAAGTGAGTTTTTATGACAGGTGTATATTTCAATATTTTATGATAAAAATCAACATGTTAATTGCTATTTTCGGCCAAAAATGCTGTTGGTTCGTCACGGATTAAGG
>JALHJD010000074.1:11234-12365 GCA_022837185.1 Desulfobacteraceae bacterium | reverse complement strand
GGTGTATCCCCGGTTCCGCAGGAAAGAGACCGCGATGTCCTCCCCGCTTTGACCGACATTGTCGCCGATATCATCCTGCGAAGGCATCTGTTTTCTGAACAGAGAAAACATTTTCACTCCTTACCCGGCGTTTCGGAAATGTGCGGAGATGCAGCGGCTCTGTTGCAATCAGATTTCTATCCCGATCCCGACAGCGATTTCAACCAACGGCAATAACCTACAGCGAAGCTGCAAACTCTTTCTGGCTTCTGTCCTCCGGCCTCTGACTTCTGATATGCCGACTTTCCAGGCATCTCCGGGGAATCACCACAGTCCGGTCTGTCGTGGTCTCCACTTCTCCATTCGTTTTTCCAGATGCTCCCGCACCCCTTTGAAGGTCCGGCGATGAATGGGACAAGGACCATGGACCTCTATGCACCGGCGGTGCTCCTCAGTCGGGTAGCCCTTGTTGTCCAGAAAATTGTATTCGGGAAACCGGTGGTGATAGTCGACCATCAACCGGTCCCGGATGACCTTGGCTATGATCGAGGCCGCGGCTATGGATGCGCTTTTTGACTCACCCTTGATCAGGGTTTGTTGAGGCAGGTTTACGGGAACGGTGATGGTGCCGTCCACCAGGAGGAAATCAGGCTTGAGGCCCGACCGGCATGACAAGTCCGTCATGGCTCCTGCCATGGCCCGCAGGGAAGCCTGGAGGATGTTGATCCGGTCTATTTCCTCGTTCGACACCACGGCATATCCGATGCCAGCCCCGCACGCATGCAACAGATCAAACAGGGTTTCCCGGTCGGCCTTGGTCAGTTGCTTGGAATCCTTGAATCGATGGAATTCGCAATCTTCAGGCAGAACGACGCAACCTGCGACAACAGGTCCGGCAAGGGGACCGCGGCCGGCCTCATCCACACCGGCCACGCAGGCGTGGCCGGTCCGGATCAGAGCGCGCTCAAAGGCAAAGGTATCTTCGGGGCTGCCGAAAAACGAGGGAACAGAGGGACAAAGCCGTTTTTGTTTCGCCACAACGCTTTGGACCTCCGGGGGAAAAATTCCACCAACTGCAAATCAGTTGATGCCGCGCTCCTTGATGCGGGCAGCCTTGCCCCGGCGCTGGCGCATATAATACAGCCGGGAGCG
>JALHJD010000074.1:0-11184 GCA_022837185.1 Desulfobacteraceae bacterium | reverse complement strand
GGAGGGCAAAGGTTTTTTCCACCCCGACATCGTTGGATATCTTGCGAACGTTAAAGGTGGCATCCATGTTGCCGCGCTGGCGCTTCAGGACAACGCCCTGAAAAATCTGGACCCGCTCCTTGTCACCCTCGATGATGCGAATATAGACCTTGATGGTGTCGCCGGGACGAAAAGCCGGATGATCGAACCGCATCTGCTCCATATCTATCTTGTCAATAATATTCATCGCCATATTCTCGCTTTACGGGACCTGCCCGAGGGATGCCTCCACTCCATCCCAGAGTAGTATAACCTCATGCCGGCTTACCGGCAACCATATGCCAAGAGTCCGGCCGGCGAATCCGGATAGATTGCCGGATAACCTCGTACTTCTGAATAACATAACGACAGATCAGTCGCGCAGGTTGGAGTGAGCTCTCGCGAACTCCAACAATTTCCACGGCTTTGAGTCGGGGCTCGCGGCCTCGCCCCGACGGACCTGCCAGCTCCCGGGCCGGTCTACTCTCCCAGCAGTCGGTCCAGGATAATGGCGACGGCCGAACGCACCGAAAGGTGGTTGAACCCTCCCCTCCCCATAATCGGGGGCAGCACGCCGTCAGCCCCGTCAACGACATCGGCTGTCAGGCCCCAGGCCGTGCCGAACAGCAGCAGCAGCGGTTCGCCTCCTGCCAGCCGGGTACGGACCGCCGAATAATTTTCGGTTCGCGGTCGGGGCTGGGCGCAGGTGGCCAGCACCCGCGGCCGGATCCCCCATTTGGCGGTCATCGCGGCCAAAACCCCTTCCAGGTCCGGACATATCCGCACCCGGGACAGGGCCTCCCGGCGATCGGGATTAACTGTACCGCCGTATCCCTCCGTCCAGTGGCGGACAATCTCTTCCGCCAGCCGCTGCTGATCGTCATAGGGAGTGACGATCCAGCAGGCGTCAACCCCGTAGGTCCTTCCGGCCCGGGCGATGTCGTGCAAGTCCAGATTGGTGACCGCCGAACCGATTACCTCGCCGCCCCGATTGTTGACCGGGTAATGGATCAGGGCCACATCAAGCCGGTGGGGCGGGACCTCATTCATGGATCATCCCCGCCGCAGTCGCCTCCTCCAGCAAACCCGCCTTCTGCAAGAGCTTCTGTTCGGTCCGGGTAATCCTGACCCCGGCCAGCAGGTCCGGCCGTCTCCGAAGCGTTTCCCGCACCGACTGGACAAAGCGGTACCTTTCTATCGCGGCATGATCGCCGCTCAGCAGGAGCTCAGGAACCTCCATGCCCCTGAATTCCCTGGGCCTGGTATACTGCGGATGCTTGAGCAGACCGCGGCTGAAGGTGTCGTTTCTGGCCGAGTGCTCAGATCCCAGAACGCCCGGAATCAATCGGGCGACCGAATCGACAATGACCATGGCCCCCAGTTCGCCGCCGGTGAGGATATAATCTCCGATGGATATTTCCTCGTCAATACAGCAGCGGGCAATGCGCTCGTCCACTCCTTCGTATCTACCGCAGACCAGGATCAGCCTGGCACAGGCGGCAAAACGCGCCGCCGTCTTTTGATCGTACCGCTCACCCCGGGGCGACAGGAGGACAACCCTGCCCCGTTCTCCCTTGCTCTGCACATCATCCAGGGCCGCCGCCAGGGGCTCCGGTTTCATGATCATGCCCTCGCCGCCGCCGAAAGGGCGGTCATCGGTCATCCGGTGCCTGTCCGTGGCATAATCCCGGATATTGTGCAGATTGACCCGGATCTTCCCGGCCGCAACGGCCCGCCGCAGGATCCCTTCTTCAAAAGGAGACCTGAACAGCTCGGGAAATATTGTCAGTATGTCAAACAGCATCCGCCTGGCCGGGCATCATCCGTTCATTTTAAGCAGCCCGGGAGGCAGTTTCAGCACCACTTCCTGATCGGCAATTTCAACAATAAATTCCTTCCGCAGGGGGATCAGGTACTCGCGCCCGTCGTCGGTCACCGACAGGATGTCATGGGCGCCGGTCTCAAGTATGCCCGTTATCCTGCCCAGAATCCGGTGGTCGTCGGTCACCGCCCGCCTGCCGATCAGGTCAATGAGGTAAAACTCGTCTTCGTCCGGCTCCGGCAAGTCCCCGCGCCTGAGCCAGACTTCCTTGCCGGCAAGGAGTTCCGCCCGGTCGCGGTCACGGCAGCCGGTCAAGGTCAGCAGGACCGACCTGCCCTGAATCCGGCAATGTTCAACTGTGTACGGTATCCTCTCATCCCTGTCGGCCGTTCCGATGAAAATTTCGCTATAACGCAGAAAATTTTCAGGGAGACCGGAATACGGATGGACCTTCACTTCGCCCCGGATACCATGGGGCCTGGTTATTTTTCCCAGCAGAATGAAGTCTCCGGCAGCAATACCGGTTCGAGTCATGCTTATTCTACAATCTCAAGACGTGAACGCTTCTCCAGTTTTCCCGCGGCCGCAGACAGGACAGAACGCATCGCCTTGGCGGTTCTTCCCTGTTTGCCGATCACCTTGCCAAGGTCCTCCTTGGCGACTCGAAGTTCGATAATGATGGTCTCGCCTTCATCCCGCTCGGTGATTTCAATCGCCTCGGGATGATCGACCAGCTTGCCGACTATAAAACTGATAAGGTCCTTCATCAGGCATTCTCATGCGGTGCGTTCCCGTGTTTTTTGATCAGGCTGCGTACAGTGACCGTCGGTTCGGCGCCCAGGCCGATCCAGTGATTCAATTTTTCCGTATCTATCGTCACCGCCGCCGGTTTCTGCATGGGATCGTACGTTCCCACTATGTCCAGGAACTTGCCGTCCCGTTTTGCCTCGTTGTTGGCAACGACTATGCGATAAAACGGTTTCTTTTTTCTTCCCATTCGGGTTAATCGGATTCGAACTGCCATGTTTTTCCTTTTCCTCCTGTGATCGAGAGCAATCAGGGATCGCTCCTGACTGCAATGAACTGCTATCGAACGAGTCCTTTGGGCATTTTGCGGCGCTTGCCGCCGCGGATGGCCGGTTTGCCTCTCAGCTTTTTCATCATTTTCAACATCATCGCATAGCTCTTCAGCACCCGGTTCACATCGTTGACCGAAGTGCCGGATCCCTTGGCAATCCGCATCCTGCGGCTGGCATTGATGATCAGGTAGTTCTGCCGCTCCTTCAGGGTCATGGACCGGATAATGGCCTCGGTCCTGCTCAACTCGCTTTCATCCGGCTTGGGGGCCTCCTTGAGCTGCTTGAGCTTGTTGATGCCGGGGATCATGCCCATCAGCTGCTCCAGATTCCCCATCTTCCGTATCTGCTGGATCTGATCGAGAAAATCCTCCAGGGTGAATGCGTTTTTCTGGATTTTCGCGGCCAGCTTTTTCGCTTTCTTCTGGTCGACGACGGCCTCGGCCTTCTCTATGAGCGAAAGCATGTCGCCCATGCCGAGAATCCTGGAGGCAGTACGGTCCGGGTAGAATATTTCCAGGGCGTCCACCGACTCGCCCACGCCCACGAACTTGATGGGCTTGCCGGTCACTCTTTTGACGGAAAGGGCGGCGCCGCCACGGGCATCGCCTTCCATCTTGGTCAGGATAACCCCGGTGATCTCGAGGTCGGAGTTGAATTTTTCCGCGACCGTCACCGCATCCTGGCCGGTCATGGCATCGGCGACAAAGAGAATCTCAGACAGGGTGACGGTCCTGCTGATCGCCTTCAGCTCCTCCATCAGGGCCTCGTCGACATGCAAACGGCCCGCGGTGTCAATGATCACCGTGTCATACTGCGCCGCGGCAGCCTCGGCCAGCGCCTGCCGGCAGATGTCCACCGGATTTTCCTCGGTGGTCGAGTTATGCACCGGCACATCCACCTGCCGGCCGAGCACGTGCAGCTGTTCAATGGCGGCCGGACGATACACGTCCGCCGGCACCAGGTACGGCTTGCGTCCCTGTTTCTTCAGGCGGAGGGCAAGTTTGGCCGCAGTGGTCGTTTTGCCGGAGCCCTGCAGACCGGCCAGCATGATGGCCGCCGGTTGCCTGCCGCCAAACTGCAGCTCCGCTGCCTGGCTGCCGAGCAGTTCGACAAGCTCGTCGTGAACGATCCTGATGACCTGCTGACCCGGGGAAAGGCTGGAAAGGACTTCCCGGCCAACGGCTTTTTCGGTGACCGAGGCGACAAATTCCTTGACGACCTTGAAGTTGACATCGGCCTCCAGGAGGGCGCGCCGCACCTCCTGCATGGCGTCCCTGATGTTCTCTTCCGTCAGCTTGCCATGACCGCGAAGCTTTTTGAATACGCCTTCGAGCCGGTCTGTTAAATTTTCAAACATGTACCATCAACTGTATAAAGTACTGTTCCCGAACGCCCGACGCCCGGGAGCTTTTATCATTGATAATTGGACAAATTTGAAATTTTTAATCGAAGAATGCTTTGTTGTCAAGGACAAAGCGAGCGGGGAGGGGGAAGGCGGAGCGGGAAGCGGGGAGCGGGAAGCGGGAAGAGGAGGAGTTGAATTATGGATATTGCCCTATCTCCCTTGATTTTTCGAAACTCTTCTGCAATATCGGCTTCGATTGAAATCTTCTTTGGTTGGACCGGACGAGCAGCCCGAACCTTTCATGGCCTGGAACCCCCGCGAAAGCAACTGAAAATTTCTAAAGCGCAAGAATGCACATTCCAGCGGAATTCCAGGTCAGCGGACGACTTCGCACCGCTGCTTTCATTTTCTTCTCTTCCGCCAAATATTCCCGCTTCTCGCTCTTCGCCTCCCGCTTCAATTTTTAACCGCCTCCACCACTTTGACAAGGCCTTCCGGGGTGTCGAACTGAATGCAGGCTGCTGCCGTGCCCCGCGGGATGATTTTCCGCATCAGCCCGCTCAGAACCTTACCGGGACCGACCTCGATAAAAAGTTCGACCCCTTCGCGGAGCATCAGGTTAACCGACTCGTACCAGCGGACCCGGGTGGCGATCTGCCGGGCCATGATCGAGCGGATGGCGGCGGAATCCTCTTCCCTTTCGGCCGTGACATTGAAGACGACCGGAACCGACGGCCTGTTGAAATCAAAGTTGCGCAGGAAAGCGGCAAAATCTTCAACCGCCCCTGCCAGCAGCGGGCTGTGATTGGCGGCACTGACGTTGAGCGGCACGACCTTTGCCCCGTTCCGGCTGCAGACGCCGCTGAAACCCTCGAGTCCGGTCAGATCCCCGGAAATGACCACCTGCCGCTCGGAATTGTGGTTGGCGATGACCACCATGCCGCCGGTAAAATCCTCGAGCAGGGATTCGACCTCCTCAACGGTCAGGCCCAGCACCGCCCGCATCCCGCCGGGACGTTCCGCCCCTTCTCTCTCCATAAGCTCGCCGCGGCGGGTGACCAGGGCCAGGCAGTCCTGGGAACTGACCACTCCGGCCCCGCACAGGGCGCTGTACTCCCCCAGGCTGTGGCCGGCGAAAAAGGCCGGCCGGAAGTCCGGCAGCGCCCTGGTCAGGGCCTGCCAGCAGATCAGGTTTATCGCGGTGATGGCGGGCTGGAGATGAAAAACCCTGGTCAGGTCCTCCATGGGACCGTCGAGGCACAATTTGGCCAGTGCCACCCCGCTGCGTTTTTCCGCCATGTCCATCAGATCGCGGGCGGCCCCATCCACTTCCAGAAATTCCCTGCCCATGCCGAGGTACTGCGACCCCTGCCCGGGGAAAAGAACAGCCGTTTTTTTCATAATTCTTCCTCGTCGTATGCCTTATCCCTGCCGGTCGAAAAAGAGGTTGTAGACCAGGAAAATGCCCACACCGACCGTTATGGCCGAATCGGCCAGATTAAACGCCGGCCAGTGATGCCGGCCGACATACACGTCAAGAAAATCGATCACCGATCCCAGGCGGACCCGATCAATCAGGTTGCCCGCCGCCCCGCCTGCAATGAGTCCAAGAGCGGTCACATACCAGGCCGATGTCTTTTTCAGCCGGTGATACAGAAAGGCGATGACCACCAGTGCCGCAACGGCAATGCCGACAAAGAACGTCTGCCGCCAGGCCGAGGGTTGTCCGGCCAGGAAACCGAAAGCGGCCCCGGTGTTGGTCAGGTAGGTGAGGTTGAAAAAACCCGGCACTACCGGCACGGTTTCGTACATCGAAAAACGAGCGGCAATCCAGAACTTGCTCGCCTGGTCGAGAACAACAACCAGGAGGATGAGAGCGGTAAACCACATGACGAACGCGCTCAGGCGTTAAGGGAGCGCACGACCTCGGCGCAGCGGCGGCAGACCGACGGGTGGTCCTCCTCCTTCCCCACCGAGTCGGCAACGGTCCAGCACCGCGCGCACTTGGTGCCGGCGGCCGGCAGTACGGCAATATTCAGATCCGGCACGTCCTCGGCCGGGACCACATCGGTCACCGTCCCTTCTTCAAAACCCTCAACCTGCCGCAGGCCCGAGACAATGCAGATCTCCCGCAGCAGGTCCCACTTGTCCGCGAGAAATTCGGCGGTCTTTCCGCCGGCCTGGACCAGGACTTCCGCGTCCAGCGACAGGCCGATGACCTTGGCCTGGCGGGCCGCCTCCAGGACCCTGGTTATTTCCCCACGGATGGCAAGGAGACGATCCCAGGAGGCAAAAAACTCTTCCTCAATGGGAATGTCGTCTGTTGGCGGAAAGGAGGCGAAGAAGACGGACTGTTCGGCCGGCAGTTCGGCGCCGTCGGCATGGAGGTGCTCCCAGGCCTCGGCCATGGTGAAGCTGAGGATCGGGGTCATGAGGCGGAGCAGACCGTCGGCGATGCGGTGGATCACGGTTTGCGCCGACCGCCGCTCGACCGAATCCGGAGCGGAAACGTACAGACGGTCCTTGAGGATGTCAAGATACAGGCTCGACATGGTGGTGACGCAGAAATTGTGCAGGCTGTGATAGACCGTGTGAAATTCGTATTTCATGTAGCTGTCGACCACTCTGTTGACCATTCGCGCGTAGCCCGACAGGGCCCAGCGGTCGAGTTCCGGCATCCGGTCGATGGCCACCGCGTCGCGGTCCGGGTCAAAATCGTAGAGATTGCTGAGCATGAAGCGGATCGTGTTCCGCATTTTGCGATAGGCATCCGACACGTGACGGAGAATTTCATCCGACACCTTGACATCGTCGCGGTAATCCTCGCTCGCCACCCACAACCGGAGGATCTCGGCCCCGTACTTGTCAATCACTTCCTGGGGAGCAACAACGTTGCCGATGCTCTTGGACATCTTCTTGCCCTGACCGTCGACCACGTAGCCGTGGGTCAGCACGCCCTTATAGGGGGCTCTGCCCCGCGTTCCCACCGAACAGAGCAGCGAGCTCTGGAACCAGCCGCGATGCTGATCGCTGCCCTCGAGGTACAGATCGGCGGGCGAGGCGAGTTCGCTCCGTTCCTCGCAGACGGCGGCGTAGCTGACTCCGGAGTCAAACCAGACATCGAGGATGTCACTTTCCTTCCTGAAGCTGCGGGAACCGCAACCCCCACAGACTGTCCCGGGCAGCAGGAAATCACCGGCCTCCCGCTTGAACCAGGCATCGGCCCCCTCGGCGGCGAAGATCTCCTCGATTCGCGCGCACACCCCGGCATCGCGCAGTATTTCCCCGCACTCCGCGCAGATGAGCACCGTCAGGGGTACGCCCCAGGACCGCTGCCTGGAAAGGCACCAGTCCGGCCGGTTCTCCACCATGCTGTAAATGCGCTGCATCCCCCATGCCGGCGTCCAGCTCACTTCCCTGATGGCGGCCAGCGCCTTGTCCCGCAGGCCGTTTTCCTGCATGGATATGAACCATTGCTCCGTGGCCCGGTAGATCACGGGTTTCTTGCATCTCCAGCAATGGGGATAACTGTGGCTGACCGAGGTTTCATGCACCAGGGAGCCGGCGCTGCGCATATCCTCGTTGATAACCCCGTTGACCCTGGGGATCTGCATGCCGCTGTACTTGCCGGCCTCCCTGGTGAACATGCCCCGGTCGTCGACCGGCGACAGGATTTCCAGCCCGTAGCGCAGACCGGTGAGGTAGTCCTCGGCCCCGTGTCCGGGGGCGGTGTGCACGCACCCGGTGCCGCTGTCAATGGTGACATAATCCGCCAGCACCATCAGCGAGTCCCGATCCATGAAAGGATGACGGCACTTTTTTCCCTCCAGGCCGGCCGCGGAAAAGGTCGCCAGGATCGAATAGCCTTCAATCCCGAACTCCCCCATGCACCGTTCGACCAGGTCTCTGGCAAGGATCCACACCTCGTCTCCCGCTTCCACCGCGGCGTAGACAAAATCAGGATGGAAGGCCACGGCCAGGTTGGCCGGCAGGGTCCAGGGCGTGGTCGTCCAGATCAGAACACTTACCTTGCGGCCGGCCAGTTCCGGGGCGATATCGGACAGATCGTCGACAACCGGGAACTTGACGTAGATGGACGGGGAGGTATGGTCATGATATTCCACCTCGGCCTCGGCCAGGGCCGTGCCGCAGGTCGAGCACCAGTACACCGGCTTCTTGGAACGGACAACGGAACCCGACAGCAGGAACCGGTTGAATTCCCTGGCGATGGCCGCCTCGTAGGCATAGTTCATGGTCAGGTAGGGATTGTCCCAGTCACCCAGCACTCCGAGCCGCCTGAACTCCTCCTTCTGAATCTTGATCCACTTTTCGGCATATTTGCGGCAGGCGCTCCGCTTGGCAAGGGTGGGGATCTGCTCCTTTTTTTCTCCCAGGTCCCTGTCCACATTATGTTCGATGGGCAGGCCGTGACAGTCCCAGCCGGGAATATAGGGAGCGTTGAAACCCGCCATCCGCCGGGCTTTTAAAATTATATCCTTGAGCACCTTATTGAAGGCCGTGCCCAGGTGAATATGGCCGTTGGCATAGGGCGGCCCGTCATGCAGCACAAAGAGGGGGCTGCCGGCGGCGGCCTCCTGGAGCTTCATGTACAGACCCTCTTTGTCCCAGCGCTTCAGCATGGCCGGCTCTTTCTGGGTCAGATTGGCCTTCATTTTAAACTTGGTTTGCGGCAGGTTCAGGGTATCACGGTAATCCATGATGCTTCTCTCCCGGACAAATATAGAGTCGTGCGTTCATAAATGGGTAGCAAAACTGAAAATAATACCAACCAGGGGGAAAGTTGCAAGGGCAAAGAACAGTATTGCCGAAATATGGAGGAAAACAAGCGCCGCGGAGACCGGGGGAACGAAAGAGTGAACCTCTTCCCCCCTTCACGGTGCCGTCATGGTGTTCTTTCTCTCCGGGCCTGTCCCGGGCAGCTCAGAATTCTATTCCCTTCCGGGCCATGATGCCGGCGGCATAATGATGCTTCACGTCGCGCATTTCGGTGACCAGGTCGGCGGCCTCTATCAGACCGGCGGTGGCCCCCCTTCCGGTCACAACGACATGCATGCTCTCCGGCCGGGCAGTCAATCCCCGCAGGACGGTCTGTTCATCGATCATGCCGTAGGTGATCAGGTAGGTCAGCTCATCCAGGATCAGCAGATGGTGTCGACCCTCCCCGATGATTTTGACGGCGAAGTCCCAGGCCGCCCGAGCGGCCTCGATATCCTTGCGCAGGTCCTCGGACTGCCAGGTGAATCCCCTCCCCATCACGTGCACATCGAAAAGATGGGCGAACTGCCTGGCCGCCTCGAGTTCGCCATAGCGCCAGTTCCCCTTGATGAACTGAATCATGCAGACCGGCAGCCCATGGCCCATGGCTCTGAAGGCGAGACCGAGGGCGGAGGTGGTCTTTCCCTTGCCGTTGCCGGTAAATACGAGCAGCAGACTTTTGTGTTCGGTATTCCTGTCGTCCATTTTGTATTCCCTGCCGCCGGATACCAGGCAGTCCCGCCCCGGCGGTCCTTTTGATCACATTGACTTTTACCCGCGCCTCGGAGTATGGTTGATTACCTCCAGGTTGTACTCTTTCGATGAACGAAAGACAACCTGACCGCGCATCCTATGACAAAATAACGGGAGGGGCGTCGTGCCGGAAAAAAACAAGGACAGTCGCTGCGAGATATGCGGCGCAATCAGAAAAACCCGAAAAACCGGCGGCGTTGAGGCCTGCTCAACCTGCCGCACGGTGATTTCCTGTGTCAGGAACCACCCCGATCTGGTCCGGAAAATCTGGCCCCTTTACCAGGACGAGCCGGTGCTGCTCCATGCGGAAAGCGTCTCTTCCGCCGAACCGATGGAATTGCCGGATGTCCTGGAAGGCAAGCGCTACCGGACCGTGGACCGGGAAGACAACAAATGGTATCTTTCGGTCAGCGAGGTCAACGGCAACCCGGTCGAGGTGTTCGCCTCCACCGCCTTTGACCGGAACCATGAACTGCAGTCGAGGATCTCCAATCTCACCACCATTACCCGGCTCATCTCCCTGATCCTCAGGCACATATTCCTGCACGAGCCATTGACCATGCCCAAATGCCTCAAGCAGATCCAGCGGTCCTCCCGCCAGAAAAACGACCTGCCCGACATGCTCTACGGGGTTTTGAGCCGCTACAACCAGAATCCGGAGGAAGCCGGCAGGAATCAGTCAGCCCCGCCGTCACCCTGATTCTTCTCCCCGCCAAACAGCTGCAGGAATTCGCCGTACCCTTCCTCTGCCATTTTCTCCAGGGGCACGAAACGGAGCGCGGCCGAATTGATGCAGTATCGGAGTCCCGTGGGCTGCGGCCCGTCGTTGAAGACATGGCCCAGGTGGGAATCCGCCAGCCTGCTCCGGACTTCGATGCGCACGCTGAAAAGCCGGTAATCCTTTTTCTCGACGATGCCGGCGTCATTGATCGGCCGGGTGAAGCTTGGCCAGCCGGTGCCGGAATCATACTTGTCCAGCGATGAAAAAAGCGGCTCACCCGAGATGACATCCACATATATGCCGGGCTGCTTGTTGTCCCAGTACTCGTTTCGGAAAGGCGGTTCAGTACCCTCCTCCCGGGTCACCTTGTACTGCAGCGGGGTCAGGGACTTGCGCAGTTCGGCGTCGGAAGGCATCTCATAGCCGGTGGCCCCGCCGCCCAGAATGTTTTCCTGCCAGGTATTTTTCAGGTAGGCCTCCCGGCCCGAACCGCTTTTATACCTGGAATAGTGCAGGACATTTTTCCGGGCGTAGTCCTGGTGGTACTCCTCGGCCGGATAAAAAGGGGCCGCCGGCAGAATGGCCGTGACCACCGGCCTGCCGAACATGCCGGACTCGTCCAGCTTCCTTTTTGATTCCTCGGCCGCCAACCGCTGCTCTTCATCCAGGT
>JALHJD010000398.1 GCA_022837185.1 Desulfobacteraceae bacterium | reverse complement strand
AAATTCTCAGCGAAGTCAGGCGCTTCCGCTCCTTTATGGCCGATTACGAGCCGCGGGCGGTCATTTCCCTTCACCTGTCAAGCCACGGCACCGGCCTGGGCGCCTTTCATCAGGGTTTTCTGTATCATCCCCTGCTGGCGCGAATCTCCCGGACCGCGACATTCAGGGATATCGAAACCGCCCTCCAGAACGGCGCTGCGGCGCTGCCGCCCGAAAGCCCGGCCTTTGTCTCAACCCTGCGCCCCGACCGCCTGCTGCCCTGGCAGGACCTGCTGCCCGACAAACCCGCCCTGGGAGGGGAAGTCAGCAGCCTGGCGGCGCTGCCCGGGCTGACACTGACGACCATTGACGATATCCGTCAATACTGGTCAACCCCATACGATACAGCCGACCGCGTTGACTGGGAGTATGCCGCCGGGCAGTGGCTCATGGCCGAGCATCTCATCACCGCCGTTGACCACGCAAGCCAGCTTGAGCAGGGATATTCCCGCAACGGCTTCTCCACGGTCGAAGGGAACACCCGTCTCCTGCTGCACGGGGAACTCTTTGCCGAGCACCCGGCCCCCCAGACTCTCCTGCTCGCCTTCCAGGGGCTGAGCCGCTATTACGTCATGACCGACCGGCAGGGCCGTTTCCTTCTCAAAGGCGTGGCGGACAAAAAACATGTGCAGGACAAAATCATTCTCGAGGGATACCGCTTTGATGAGGACGGATCGGCGGTCTGGGCCATAGATAAAAAGCTGACCGGCAAGGATGCCTATCGGGTCAAAATGCAGCGCAACGCCATGAAGACCGACCTGATCATGTTCAAATGCCGCCAGACCACTCTGTTCAACCTGCTGGAGCCGCGAAGTTTCCGGTACATGACCCGGCTGGAGCTGCTGGACGGCCGCCGGGAGGCTCCGCCGGTCCGTTTCTGGTACAGCCGCATCGACACCCGGCAATCCGTCATTGCCTCCATTTACCTGGAACCTGATACACCCCTCAAGCTGACCCTGTCGGACTCGGTCCTGAACAAAAAACTCATCCTGACCAACTCCAGCCCGGCAAATCCGCAGGGTACTGGATACGACGTTTCCCGCCATCCATCGCTGCACAACACCGCCTATCTGGCTGCCAGGGACATGTGGAACCTGCTGCGGCCCAGGATCAGTAATCTCGAGGAGCACGGCATCCACAGCACCAGGATCCAGTTCCTGCAGGCGGACGGGCTCCGGGCCCTGACCGCGGCCGAACAGGCCCTGGGTGACCTGCAATACGACGTTTTTTCCGAGGAGGCCAGCCGTTCCTGGGCCCTGGCCAGCCGGGTGTACAATCATGTGGAAAAAACCCAGAAGGACGTGCTCTTCGGGGTCCTGTTCTACATCGCCCTTTTTGTCCCCTTTGCCTTCTGCATGGAGCGGCTGCTGTTCGGATTTGTCTCGATCTACAAACGGATAGCCGGCTTTACCGGGATTCTCCTGCTCCTCATCCTGGTGATCGCCCAGGTGCACCCCGCCTTCGAACTGGCCTACAGCCCGACGGTAGTGATCCTTGCCTTTTTCATCATCGGCCTGTCGCTGCTGGTGACCATGATCATTGTCCTCCGTTTCGAGGATGAAATGA
>JALHJD010000073.1 GCA_022837185.1 Desulfobacteraceae bacterium | reverse complement strand
TTTTTTTTTCGAGAGCAGAGGCCTGGACAGGTCGGCCTTGTCAATGATGATGATGTGACCGCACTGATTGCAGGTGAAGCGAGCCCTCCGTCCGGTGATTCTCGATTCGTCAACATTATATTTTTTTGCGCAGTCTTCGCAGATAACCAGCATGTGTCGCGTCTCCCTTGCCTGCCGGAGTCGGCAGGCTGTGCCTGCGGCTCCGCTGAAAACAGGAAATATAACTATTTCATATTGTTACCACAATATCATCTTATCCGTACCCGGGTCAAATGAAAAAGTCCGGGACAGGCAGGGCAGGAAGAGCCTCCCGCAGCGGCTTAATAATTTATCTGCCGGCGCAGATACTGCCGGTAGAAATTTCCCTCCATGGGGTAGGATTTATTCAGAAACTCGATGTAGTTGATGTTGTTCTCTATGGCCTTGAGGTACAGATTCTCGTTGATGTTCCACCTTTGGATGAAGTGGTGCAGCACCGCGTGGACAATGCCGTCAAAACCATCAAACAGCCTTTTCCTGATGACCTGCTGAAAAAAGGAGACTGTCTGCTGATAGATGTCGGCGGTTGATTCATAACCCGGGACCCCGCCCTCTTTCAGTTCGTCAAACAGCAGCGGCAGCCGTTCGAGATACACCCGGTCCGCCATCTGGGCGATGATATCAGCCGTTCCCAGAATATACCCCATCAGCCTGACTTCATCGGACTCGAACCGCAGGCCGCGTGGGTCATTGCTCAGCTTGGTGCATTGAATCATCTGGGCGCACCGCCTGCCGGTCAGTTCGGGACGACCCACTGCGTTGAGATATTCCTGGACAAAAAGAATGGAGCGTTCTTCATGAAAGCGGGTATACTTTGCCCCGGTCCCCTCGTTGTCGCTTTTTTTCTGAATGAGACCGCTGTCATGAAAGAAGGCGGCGACAATGCCGCATTCGATCATTTCCCACGAAAAGCGGGTCCGGTCCCGCAGATGCTTGCCATGGACGAGGCGGATGAGGGCGAGCGCCACGGCCATGGTATGATCGAGGTTGTGGTAGGAGGTGTTGTTGGCCTGATAGCCGGGAAATTCTCCGTTGAAGATCCTCTGAATGTTGTCAAAGACGAGCTCGAGAAAATCAAAGCTGCAATCATCGGCGATCATTGCGGCGATGTGCTTGATCTCCTTGAAGATATCCTCCGGACAACCGCAGGCCAGCTGCTGCTCCCTGACAATGTTCGGATTGTTCAGGGCCGAGAGCGAGGGAGATTTGATGCCGCCGCCGGAAGGAATGTCCTTGTACCGTTCCTGGATCGCTTCAATGGTGACTGTTATCTTGAACAGGGCGTCAACCAGTTCGGGATCGAAGTGCCGGCCTGATTCTTCCCTGATGAAGGTATATATCTCATCCATGGACCAGGCTCTCTTGTAGATCCGTTTGCTGGCCAGCGCATCGAACACGTCGGCCAGGGCGACGATTCGTGCCGCCAGGGGAATATCCTCTCCCTTTTTGGGACTGCTGCTCCTGTCGTGCAGGACGATGCAGCCGGAATAGTGGCCGGGATACCCTGATCCATCCCAGCGTTCATGGTGGTTCAGGGCAATCTCCCGGCACATCCTGTCCAGTTCGGACGTTGTGTTTTCAAAAAGATTGGCCCCGTAGATGGTATGCAGCTTGACGAGCTCAAATTCATCCTCGCTCAGCCTGCCCGGTTTTTTCAGGATTTCGTCGGGAATCCCTATTTTGCCGACATCGTGCAGCATGGCGGCGGTCCGCAGGAGATCGCTGTACTGCCTCATCTCGAGCGGATCGATATTCCTGTCCCGGGCCCATTGCCGGTAAATCTCCGCCGAGATGCTGCTGACCCGCTGCACATGGGCGGCGGTTTCTCCGGGATCATGCATTTCCGCCATGCGGATCATCCGCAGGATAAGCTCCTGGTTCCACTTGCCCCGTTCAATGGCGGCGGCGGCGTACCCGGCAAACCGGGCGATATAATTTCGGATTTCCGGCGAAAAGGATGCGGGCCGGTTCCCGCCGTCCCGGGCATTGATGAGCTCCATGACGCCGACAAGCGTGTTGCCCAGGGTCTTGAGCGGCAGGGCAAAGACCGACCTGGTGCGATAGCCGGTCTTGCGGTCAAAGAAGGAATTGAAGGCAAACGGGAGGCCGGGCGGCAGGTCATAGGCGTCATCTATGACGATCTGCTCGCCGGTCGCCGCACAGTATCCCACGATCGACGTTTTGTCGATGGGGATCGTGTAGTACCGGTAATGGGAGGCGATGACGTCATTGTTGACCGCCGGGGTATCCGATTGGACGAAATTGAAGGTCAGGCCGGACTGGCCGGTCAGGAAAATTGTCCCGGCATCGGCGTTGGCGAGCTTTCTTGCCTCCAGCAGGACCGTATCCAGAATGGAATTGATGTCCTTCAACTGCTGGAGGTTGTCCATGGTCCGCAGGATGGTCGTCTCGATTTCGGTGCTGTTCATGTTCTGTTCAGCCGGTCGTCCGCCGGGCATGGCAGTCCTGTTCATACGGGACGCAGAGATGGAGGGCGGCAAGGCGGGACGGAATCATCGGGCCGCGGTTTTTTTCAGCAGCCAGGCCATGTTCCTGCCCAGCACCCGCATGGTCTGGACACCCTCCTCGTCCCCGGCCACTTCTCCTTTTTCCCGGCCGACGCCGAAGTTCCAGTAGCTCGATCCGACAATGATCATCTGGCCGATGGTGAAAAAATGGTTGATGGTGTCAAAGACGTGGATGGCCCCGCCCCGCCTGTGGGCGACCACCGCGGCCCCGATCTTGCGTTTGAACATGTCGCCGTTGGCCCTCGAGGTCATGCCGGCGCGGTCGATGAGTGCCTTGAGTTCGGTGCTCACGTCGGCGAAATAGGTGGGGGAGGCAAGAATGATCCCGTCCGCGGCCTCCATTTTTTCGATGCATTCATTGATGCAGTCCGTATCGACCACGCAGCGGCGGTTCTTCCTCTCAAAGCACTGGTAGCACGCTATGCAGCCGTGGGGGTGCTTGCCCGACAACTGGATGAGTTCGGTGTCTATGCCTTCCCTGTTCAGTTCGTCAAAGACATAATTGACCAGCATTGCCGTGTTGCCGTCTTTTCGCGCGCTGCCGTTGAATGCTGTGACTTTCATGATTGTTCCCGTTTCGTTGGTTGTCGATGATTGGGGCGAAGGCCCAAGGGTCGGGCGTTACCGCGCCTGCCCGCTGCCGTTTTCTCCCCGCCGCCCGCAGGGAAGCCTTTACAGATCGTCCTCATCGTCCAGGATGGCCCGCGGTAACTGTTCGATACGAATCATTTTACCTTTTTCAACCCCCAGGTCAAACGCCATTTTGTTCTTTTTCGGGAATCAGGGGGAATTCGTGCGAGCAGGGCCGCCGTCGGGTGCTCAAGGGAAACCTGGCGGCTGAGTACGCCGATGACCCAGCTGGTGGGGGACTGTTCGACCAGGGTTGAATTGATCACCAGCAGGCTGTCGGCAGCGGTGATCCGGGGATAGCCGCGGGCATCGGTTGTGATGATTTTTTTCGGACAGAATGGTGTGCACAAACCGCACTGTTTGCACCAGGCCGTGAAAAACGACACCGCGAAAAGCTTCTTTGGCTTTTTCCCGACCGGGGCGGTGGATCCGGCAACGAGCCGGCTCTCTCCCCCGGCGGGGGATTTTTTGATCATTTTGGATAAATCTGAGAAAACGAACGTGTTGGAAAAATGTGTCCCGTATGGTAATGGCTTACCGTTTTACGGAAGAAAAATCAAGGAAGCCGCTGCAATGGGGCTGCCCGATGCAATCGGTAATCCATGGCCGCATAACATCGAGTCCCGCCGGGAGACGGCGGGTGATACCGCAAAACGACCGGAAAACAAAGGCGGACCGGCCATCCTGCCACTTTCTCCTCCATCTCCTTCTCCGGGAACAGACAAACCCGCCTCCAGGTCCCGGGAAACTTGCCCGCCGGGCACAATGGTGTTTACTTTATGAGTCATTTCAGCGTATAATACATTTTAGTGAACAGTGAAAGGACGGCTTCAAACTCCCGGCTTTCCGGGTGAACCTTTCCCCGAGAGGAGACGCTCATGCTCAACATTCGTAAAGTTATGGTGCCCACCGCCTTTTACACTCATGCCGGCGAACTCATCCGCTACGCGGCCGGTCTGGCCAAAGCTTTCCAGGCCGAACTGATGGTGGTGAACATTATCAACGTGCGGGATATCGAAACGCTGCAGCGGGCCAGTTCCTACGGTACCATTATCAGTGACGAACAGTACGTAAAACTGACCGAAGATGAACGCCGCCAGGAAATCGCCAACCTGCTCGAGGGTGTCGACTTTCCCGCCGACAAGGTCCGGATAATCTTCCGCATCGGCCACCCCGCCGATGCCCTGATGCAGCTGGCGGTCGAGGAAAATGTCGATATGATCGTCATGGGCATCCGGGATCGCTCCGATTTTATGCATACCTTCACCGGCTCGGTTGCCGACCGGCTCTTTCGCCGCTCCCCCGTCACCATCGTTTCGTTCCGGGACGAAAAAAACGCCGAACACCTGCGCAAGCGGCTGAAATTATAAGGCCGACCGGCCAGCCTTCCTCAAAGAAAAACGGTTCGCAATGCCAGTCCAGCATAAGGTTATAGCCATTCCCGAATCGTGTCCGGACATCCGTACCGGGACCAGCAAGGAAACCCTCAGAAAGGCCTTTCTGGAAAATCTTTTCTATGTGCAGGGACGCGCCCTGCTGGAAAACGCCACCAGAAACGATCTCTACATGGCCCTGGCGTATACCATCCGCGATCGGCTCCTCCAGGGCTGGCTCCACTCCCTGAGCCGGTACTTCAATGATGATACCAAGGTCGTGTTTTTCCTGTCGGCCGAGTACCTGCCCGGTCCCCATCTGGCCAACAACCTCCTCAACCTCGACCTGCAGAACCAGGTCCGCGGGGCCATGGCCGATCTGGATTTTGATGTCGAAGACCTGATCGAACAGGAAGAAGAGCCGGGACTCGGCAACGGAGGCCTGGGAAGGCTGGCGGCCTGCTTCATGGACTCCCTGGCGACCATGCAGCGGCCGGCCATCGGCTACGGCATCCGCTACGAATTCGGCATTTTCGACCAGATCATCCGTAACGGCTGGCAGGAGGAAATTACGGACAAATGGCTGCGGTTCGGCAACCCATGGGAAATTCCCAGACCCGATGACACCTGTCAGGTGGGTTTCGGCGGGCACACGGAAGCATACACCGATGCGGCGGGAAACCGGCGGATTCGATGGATTCCCGGCCTGGTGGTCAATGGTGTTCCCTTTGACACCCCGATCCCAGGATACAGGGTGAACAATGTCAACGTGCTGCGCTTGTGGAAGGCGGAGGCGACGGAGTCGTTCAATTTTCAGGCTTTCAATGTCGGCGATTATTACGGCGCGGTGGAAGCCAAGGTGGTGGCCGAGAACATTTCCAAGGTGCTGTACCCCAATGACCAGGCTTTTCAGGGCAAGCAGCTCCGCCTCACCCAGCAGTATTTTTTTGTCTCCTGTTCGCTCCAGGATGTCATCCGTACGCATCTCCGGCGGGGAAAATCCGTCGAGACCATTCCCAGGAACTGGGCCGGCCAGCTCAACGACACCCATCCCTCCATCGCGGTCGCCGAAATGATGCGGCTGCTGGTCGACCAGTACCAGGTCGACTGGGATGCAGCCTGGGACCTGACCAGAGAAACATTCAACTACACCAATCATACCCTGCTGCCGGAGGCCCTGGAAAAGTGGCCCGTGCCCCTGTTTGAAAAGGAACTGCCGAGGCATCTGCAGATCATATACGAGATCAACCAGCGGTTTCTCGATAAGGTCAGGCTGCGCTATCCCGGTAACAATAAACTGCTTTCCAGGGTTTCCCTGATTGAGGAGACCGACCCCCGTTACGTGCGCATGGCCAACCTGGCCGTGGTCGGCAGCCACGCGGTCAACGGCGTGGCCGCCATGCATACCCAGCTGGTCAAGAACACCCATTTCGCCGACTTCTTCTCCATGGATCCGGAGAAGTTCCACAACATCACCAACGGCGTGACTCCCCGGCGCTGGATCATGCTGAGCAACCCGGCCCTGTCCAACCTGATTGACTCGGCCATCGGTCATAGCTGGAGCACCAACCTGGAATTGCTCAGCAACCTCGAGCCCCTGGCGGACGACGAACATTTCCAGAAAAAATGGATGAAGGTCAAGCTGGAAAACAAGAAGAACCTGGCCGCTTACATCAAAGACAAGACGGGTCTGACCGTCGATCCGGCCTCCCTGTTCGATATCCAGGTCAAAAGGATACACGAGTACAAACGGCAGCATCTGAACGTGCTCCATATTCTGACCAGGTATCACCGCATCAAGCAGGATCCGGACATCAATATGGTGCCCAGGACCTTTATTTTCGGCGGCAAGGCCGCCCCCGGCTATTCCATGGCCAAGCTGATCATCAAGCTGATCAATTCGGTTGCCGAGATTATCAATTCCGACGAAGATGTCGGCGACCGGCTGAAGGTCGTTTTCATTCCCGATTTCAACGTCAAGGTCGGTCAGAGGATTTATCCGTCCGCGGATCTGTCCGAGCAGATATCCACCGCCGGCAAGGAGGCCTCCGGCACCGGCAACATGAAGTTCTCCCTCAACGGGGCGCTGACCATCGGCACCCTCGACGGCGCCAATGTCGAAATACGTGAGGCGGTCGGGTGGGAAAACTTTTTCCTTTTCGGTCTGACCGTGGACAAGGTGCAGCAGTTGGACAACAGCGGCTACATCCCCTACTCCTTTTACGAGAACAACCTGGAACTGCGGACCGTCATGGACCTGCTGCGCGACGGCTACTTTTCCCACGGGGATGCCGGCCTGTTCAAACCCCTTTGCGACCACCTGCTCTACCACGATGATTATTTTGTCCTGGCCGATTATGATGCCTACCTGCAGTGTCAGGAAAAAGTCGACAGGGCGTGGCTGAATCCGGTCAGGTGGGCGAAGATGTCCATCATCAACACCGCCCGCACGGGGTATTTTTCCTCCGACCGGGCCATAGAGGAATACTGCAACTTTATCTGGAAGGTCAAACCTTCGGAGATCGATACACTGTGATAACCATGAAACCATCCAATCTGGTCATAGAAAAACTGGGTTCCCGCGTCGTTCCCACCCCCATGCAGCAATCCGTCTTCATAGATGATGAAAAGGACAGAATCGTTTTTTCCTCGAATCTCAGGGAGCTCAAACCGTATATTGAAATATGCGGTGAAATTCCCTGCTTCGAAATGGCGGGCCCCCGGGCGGAGATCTTTTTCGATCCCGCCGAGACGAGCTGCGGCATTGTCACCTGCGGTGGTCTCTGCCCCGGGATCAACGATGTGATCCGGGCCATCGTCATGAGCCTGTACCATCACTACGGGGTGCGGTCCATCTGGGGGTTCCGGTACGGTTTTGAGGGATTGTCGCCGCACCGTTCCCATGAACCCGTCGCCCTCTCCCCGGATATTGTCAAGGAGATTCATCATTCCGGCGGCACCATTCTCGGCTCCTCCCGCGGGCCGCAGGACGTCGGCGCCATGGTGGACACCCTGGAGCGGATGCGCATCACCACGCTCTACACCATCGGCGGGGACGGCACCCTTCGCGGCACCATGGCGATTCACGAGGAGATCGCCCGCCGCGGTCTGAAGATAAACGTCATCGGCGTCCCCAAGACCATCGACAACGATATCGCCTTCATCGACATGTCGTTCGGCTACATCACCGCCGTCGAGGCATCGAACACCTCGACCTACACCGCCTATGTCGAGGCCACCGGGGCCAGAAACGGCATAGGGCTGGTCAAGCTGATGGGAAGGGAGTCGGGATTCATTGCCGCCCAGGCGTCCCTGGCCAACAACGTGGTCAACTTCTGCCTGGTGCCGGAAGTCGAATTCACCCTGGAGGGGTTCCTGGAAGCCTTGAAAAAACGGATTACCCGGCGCGGATACGCTGTCATCGTTGTCGGTGAGGGAGCAGGACAGAACCTTTTTGAAGGCGATCTGGGAACAGATCCATCGGGCAACCCCCGGCTCGGCGACATAGGCCTGTTCCTCAAGACGAAGATCAATGAATTTTTTGCCGGCCAAGGGATCAACATCACTCTTAAATATATCGACCCCAGCTACACCATCCGCTCCATGCCGGCCAACGCCTGGGACTCGGCTTTCTGCCTCCTGCTGGGGTACAATGCCGTCCATGCCGGAATGACCGGCCGCACCAACATGTTCATCGGTCACAGCAACAACCAGTTCACCCATGTCCCCATTCCCCTGGCCGCCGGCAAACGGAAAAAAATCGACCCCCGGGGAAGGATGTGGGAAGACGTGCTTTCCTGCACGGGCCAGCCGGAAAAAATGTAAAAAAAAACCGCAGCGGGCTGCATGAACCCGCTGCGGTGCTTTGTCGTTCAGGTCTTCCGTCTGGACCGTGCCGGTCCTACTCGGTGATGGTATGGGTAATGGTCGCCATGACCCTGCGGTTGGCCTCGCGCCCGGCCCTGGTATCATTTGACTCCAGGGGCCGCGAATACCCGTAGCCCACCGTGGTCAGCCGGGCAGGGTCGATATTGAACTTCCTGACCATGTACTGCTTGACGCTTTCCGCCCGGCGCAGGGACAATCCCATATTGTACCTCTCCGGCCCCATGTTGCAGGTATGCCCCTCGAGGGTAACGTCGATTTCAGGATGCATGGCCAGGAAGCTGCCTACCTCGTCGATGTTGTCCTCCTCCTCAGGCCGGATGACGTCCTTGTCAAAGTCGAATTTGACGTACAGGTTGAAGGTGACCGGCTTTGCCGACGGGGGCTGAGCCTCCGCCTTCTCAAGGAAAACCTTGCGGACGAAATCATTCATCCCCTCGGCTGTGACCAGGGCACGCTCCGTGGTGGCAAATCCGCAGCCCCCGGCATCGGCGACAGCCTGCATGGTGCTTTGCCCTTCGGGATCGTCTCCCACCAGGACGGTGTAGATGCACACCCTGTCGCCGTAGGCTGCTTTCAACTGCCCGGCAGCCTCGCCGGGGGATGTCCGATCGGAGGATACCTGGACCCCGTCGCTGACGACGATGACAGCAGTCCTGCCGCTGGTATTCTTCAGGGTGTCGATGCTCTTGACAAGCGGGATGCTGAGAGGTGTCAGACCGTTGATCTCGACCGAATTGACCGCTTTGGCGTAATCAGCCGATGAATAGCCGGTCATGCCGTAGATGAGGCTGTCATTGACCAGCGTTCCCTTTGTGGCCCTGGTGTCCCCGATGACATGCAGCCCGCCCTGCAGTTTGAGTCCATCGATGGCCTGATTGATTCCCAGGACCACGTCCCTGCCCTGATAAAACTTCTTGGTGGTGTTGGCTTTCTCCCACATGGAGGATGAGCCGTCAAAAACAATGAGAAAATTGTCCACCTTCTGGCGGTAGCCGTCGTTAAGCAGACCGGCGACCCTGTCGCCGACGAGGCTCTGATGGATCTTTGGGGCGCAGCCTATCACCAGGCCGATGGATAAGAGCACAAGTAGGATGGCAACCTGCTTCTTCATCTTTTTTCTCCTTCTGATTTGTTCCAGTACAAAAGACTCCTTGATGTGCTGTATCATACATTATTTTTTCAACACGGGCAAAATAAACCGGAAAATTATACAGTCAAAGGAGATAAACTGTTCAATGACACTGAAACAGTCCAGAAAGAACCCCTGAGCGAGAGACTGCGCAACTGATGGATAAAATGGAGTTATTTGCCTTTGGGGCCAGGGCAGAAATATGTCTGTTTGACAGCTGGAGGAAACGGGGCAACGAAAGGAAAAACAGCGGCCGTCCGGTTCCGGCCTTCTGTTTCCTGCCTCACAACAGGACGTTCAGGCCCAGATAGATCTGCCAGAGAAAAAGGATGAGGATGGCAAGGCCAAGGATGAAGTGGGCCGTGCGCCACGGCTGGGCGGCCCCGCGTATCCTCCGGGAAATGAGCCATGTGGCGGCCACCGCGGCCACCAGGAGGGATCCGGAGGCCAGATGCAGGGGATATTTTGTCCAGATGTTGTGATGCAGATAGGAAAGGATTAATCCCGCCAGATAGCCAATGGGCAGCAAAACCGCCAGGATCGGTCCCAGAGTCCTATGCAGGCGAACCACGGAAAAATCAGCCCCCTGCCCGCCAAGGCGGCGGCGCCTGATCGACCAGCCCAGCCGCCCCTGATAGACAAACGCGGCAAACAGGCCGAGATGAAAGAGGCCGTGGCCGAGCTGCAGGAAAGGGATGAGGGATTGTGGAATCATCCGCCGTGCCTGTGTGCAGTATGGAACAATTCAGGAAAAATGCCCGTCAAAATCGTTGGATCCGCATGGTCAGGCTGTCCTTTTCCGTCTGTTTTATCCATCCCGGCTATTCCCGGACCTCCACCACCCCCTCCATGCCTTTGTCGCGGTGGCTTTCTAAAAACAGCAGCTTTTTGCTGCAGTAGAGAGGGAACTTTCCGGTCTGTGTCGGAGTGAAGGTCACGGTCTTCGGCGTGGTGGAAATCTCCACGTCGAACTCCATGCCGGCCTCGGGGGATTTCATGACCATGTCATGGGGGACCAGGCCGCCTTCCTTGGCGACCGACAACTCAACAGGCACGTTGACCTTGACAATGATATGGTTGGGATCAAAATAAAACTCCCCGGCCATGATTGCAACCCTCTGGACCCCATCGGGATCAATGGCCGCCGTATATTCCCTGACCTGGGCGGGGTCGTCGGCACTGCCGGCCGGAGAAAGGGAAACAAGAAAAAAAACCGGCACGAGAAAGAGATATCGGACCGCATTGTTCATGGCAGGCTCCTTTATTTCATGGATTGTTCCCGCGGACGGTGCCGGCTGTCCACCCGCATTGCATTCATGCCTCCAGGCCAGGAACCGCGCCGGCATCATTCCTCAGCCTGACCTGGAAGGGAGACGGGAGTGTCCGGAACAATCGGAAAAAAATCTTTTCCGCCCGGACATTCCTGCTGCTTCATCTGTCCTTTTCCAGCTCTCTTCTTTTCTTTTCCAGTTCAAGCTTTCTTCTTTCTTCCCGGTAGCGGAATTCGCTTTCCGCTTCCCTGTATCTCAGGTCATCATGAAGCATCTGCTGTGCCCGCTGCCTGTTGTACCGGGTTCTTTTCCGGGTATCCTCTCTTTTCTTGCTTTCGGTTTTGGCGCCGGGAGGCAGGTAGAAGCTCCTTG
>JALHJD010000072.1 GCA_022837185.1 Desulfobacteraceae bacterium | reverse complement strand
ACCGCCGATGATAAAGCATCTGAAGATCATCGACTACGCCCTTGCTTCACTGTTGCGAAGAAAATTTAAGAGCCTGGCGATCATCACCGCCTTTACCGTCGTCGTCACTGCCCTGGCCTCCATCCTGCTGTTCACCGGCGCCCTGAAAAAGGAAGCCGAACTGGTCCTGGCCAGCGCCCCCGACCTGATCGTCCAGAGGACGACGGGCGGACGCCACGATCTGATCCCCGCTGCCTACGCGGACAAAATCAGGGAGATCCCCGGCATCGGCCTGGTCGTCCCACGCTACTGGGGCTATTACTACGACCCTCTCACCGAGGCCAATTATACGATCCTGGGGACCGACGGCAAGGCGGAACGGCTGGAACTGCTGGAAGGCAGACTGCCGGAAAGGGATGGTGAATGCGCGGTCGGGGCGGGCATCGCCGAGATGCAGAGAACCGTGGGCGGAGGGGAGCTGATTCTCGTCGACAGCAGTAACACCGGGGTGCTGTATGAGGTGGTGGGGGTGTTCCGGGCTGCGTCGAGCCTGCTGACCAATGACCTCATCGTACTCACCGATAACGAGGTCATCCGCTTCTTCGGACTGCCGTCCGGCAAAGCCATCGATATCTCTGTCCAGGTCTACAATCACGAGGAGCTCCAGACCGCGGCCGCCAAAGTCAAGAAGATGCTGCCGGACACCAGGCCCATCACCAGAACCGAGCTTGTCCGGACATACGAGATGGTGTTCAACTGGCGCAGCGGCATGCTGCTCACCGTTTTCAGCGCCGCGGTCATCGCCTTCTGCATTCTGGCCTGGGACAAGGCGACGGGCATCAGCGCCGATGAAAAGCGGGAAATCGGCATCCTCAAGGCGGTGGGCTGGGACACCTCCGACGTCCTGGCGCTCAAGTTCTGGGAAGGCCTCATCATTGCCCTGACTGCGTTCCTGCTCGGGACCATCGCCGGTTTTGTCCATATCTTTTTTTTCAATGCCTTCCTGCTGGCCCCGGTCATCAAAGGATGGTCGGTTGTCTTCCCCGACTTTCACCTGGCCCCGCACCTGGACCCCTATCTCGTTTTTACCCTCGGCTTCCTCACCGTGGCTCCGTACGTGGCCAGCACCGTCATCCCGGCCTGGAAAACGGCGGTCACCGATCCCGAGACCATCATGAGGGGCTGAGATGGAAACATCAGCGTACATCCGGACGGAAAACGTCAGGAAGGTCTACAATCCGGGCCGACCGGACGAGATGACCGCCCTCGACGACGTCTCCATTACCATCGACCGGGGCGCAGTGACGGTCATCAAGGGGCCGAGCGGCTCCGGCAAGACCTCCCTGCTGAGCGTCATCGGCTGCATGTCGCGGCCGACCGCGGGCCGTGTTTTTGTGGACGGCAAGGACGTGGTGAAACTGCCGGAACGGTTTCTGACCGGCGTGCGGCGGAAGAAATTCGGCTTTATCTTTCAGCAGTATCACCTGATCCGCAATCTGAACACCCTGGACAACATTCTTCTGCCCCTCTATCCGACCAACATGATGCCTCCGGAAATGAAGCGGAGAGCGCTGGCCGTCATGGCGAAACTTTCCCTGTCCGGCAAACAGCACAGCAGGGCAAAAAATCTCTCCGGCGGGGAGCAGCAGAGAGTCGCCATCGCCCGGGCCCTTATCAACGATCCCGCGGTAATCATCGCCGATGAACCGACCGCGCATCTCGACCGCGGCCTGGCCGCCGAATTCATGCGGATCCTTGCGTCACTGTGCGGGGAAGGCAGAACCGTGCTCATTGCCACCCATGATCCCTTCATCTACGGCCATGACCTGGTCGGCAAAACCATCGCCATGCGGGACGGACGGATCGAAGAGGAGCGGTGAAATGATCTTTCACCCGGGAATTCTTGCCCTGGTCATCGGTTCCGCTCTCCTCACGCTGATGACCGCCTATGGGGTCCTACTTGGGGTGAAGGTGTTTCTGCGCTGGGATTTCCAGAGCAGCTCAGCGGCCCAACTGGCCCTGGAACGCAAAACCTCCCTCATTTCCACCATCGCCAACTACGTGCTCGGATTCCAGATCATCTCCGCGCTCCTGTTCGTCTATACCGTGGAGGACATCCACCCCCTTTTTGTCGGCGCCATGTGCGCGACAGGCTCCCTGAACGCCAACCCGGTCGGCTGGTATGCCCTTTTTTCCAAGATCATCGTCTGTTTTGCCGCCGGACTGTGGATCGTCCTGAACCATCTTGATCAGCAGGGGGAGGATTTCCCCCTTGTCAGGCTGAAATACCTGCTGCTGACCCTGCTGCTGCCTGCCATCACCCTTGACTCCGTCCTGCAGCTCCGATATTTTCTCGGCCTTGATCCGGACATCATCACCTCGTGCTGCGGCTCGCTGTTCAGTGAAGCCGATGTCAGCGTCGCCGGCAGTATTGCCGGGCTGCCGGTGCTGCCCTCCATGATCGTCTACTATGCGGGATTCGCCCTTCTCCTCCTGTTTGCCCTGTTCTCCCTGTACTCGAAAAACCCCCTGCCCAGGTATTTTCTTGCCGTCTTTGCCGCGGCGTTCTTCCTCGTTGCCCTTGCCGCCATCGTTTCCTTTATCTCCATGTACATCTACGAACTGCCGACCCATCACTGTCCCTTCGACATGCTGCAAAGGGAATACGGGCGCATAGGCTATCCCCTCTACGTCAGCCTGTTCGGCGGAGTGTTTTTCGGTCTGCTGCCGGGCATATTCCGGCCGTTATGGAATATCCCCTCCCTGCGGGAGACAGTCCAGCGTGTGGAGCGGACATGGATCCTTCTGTCCATGGGCAGCCTGATGTTTTTTGTCGCCATGACGTCCTATCGCATTTACTCCAGCAACCTGACATATTTTTCCTATTGAGCAGGTCCAAACCGCCGATTTTTCCCCCTCCCATCAGCCCGGCCTGGCCTGCAAATTGCATATTCAAACGATTATTGAACCGGGCTTCACCGCCCCACCACTTCTTTTGCAGTTGAGGAGATCATCATCATGAAACTTTCATCCGTTTTCATTGCCGCTCTTTTCTCCCTCTTCCTGTTCTGTTCGATCCCGGCCCTCCTGTTCAGCGCCCAGCAGAACGGCGGCACGATGGGAATCACCCCTTCAAGGAGTTTTTCCTACGGGGCGTCCGGAGAAAAGCTAGCGCAGGGAAAGAACCTGCAATACCTGGCCCGCAAGGAATATAAAATCTGCCTGGAACACTGCGCTGATGAGCCTGAATGCAAGGCCCGGTGCGCCAAAGCGTATTCGCGCAGGATGCAGGCTCTCGAATACCAGACAAATTAACCTCCCGGCCGGCGACCTTGTCCGGGAGCATTCCCCCAGGGTTGGCTGTTCCGCCCAACCGGCGGTCCCATGCAGGGACGAAACCGGTTTGTGGTATTGCAACCGGAGCAAAAATTCAATATACAAAACTGGCGGGGTCACCTGATCCGGGCCTCCAGCGGAAATAACGGGGACAGACTTCCCCCCTGAACACCAAGCGGCCAATTCGCCCGTACATGACCAAGAAGCTCACCGCAAAAAGCCGGAGCAGAACCTCCACCGGGAAACCCGGCCCGATTCCTCCCTTCAGGAAAGCGGAATCCGGGGACGAAGCTCCTGATTCCCCCGGAAAGACCCGGAGAAGAAAATCCAGCGCCGATCCGATTGCTCACCTGGAAACACTGTCCCGTGAGGAAATGCAGGAACTCGTCCGGGAATTGCATGGCTCGCAGGACCGATTGAAAAAGGAGATTGCCGAACTCCGGCAGGCCAATGCCGAGTTGGCAGCATCGCACCGCGAACTGGACGAACTGTTCGACACCGCGCCGGTCGGCTGCTTCACCCTTGATCGGCAGGGAACGATCCTGTCCGTCAACCGGGCCGGGACCGCCCTGCTGGAAACCCGGCGGGACACGCTGCCCGGCAAGCCGTTTTCCGCTTTTCTTCAATCGGCCGACCGGGACAAATTCCTCCATCATCTCAGCCTGGTGCTGCACTCTCCCGGCAATGCTCCATGCGACTGCGAACTGGAACTCAGCAGGAACAGCGGCGCCGGGTGTTCCGTTCGGCTGACAAGTGCCGCGGTCCGCAACGAGACAGGCGAAGCCGTCGCCGTCCGGACCGTACTCAACGACATCACCCCCTATAAACAAGCCGAGGAGGTCCTCCAGCGGAATCGGGACGTTCTCAAATCCATCATAGACGCCACCGACGTCATGCTGGTGTACCTGGACGCCGATTTCAATTTCATCTGGGTCAACCCAGCCTATGCCGAAGCCTGCCACATGCAGCCGGATGAACTGGTCGGCCGGAACCACTTCAAGCTCTTTCCCCATCCGGAGAACGAATCGATTTTCCGACAGGTCAGGGATACCGGGACACCCGTTTTCTTCAAGGACAAGCCTTTCATTTTTCCCGACCAGCCCGATCGGGGCGTCACCTATTGGGACTGGAGCCTTGCGCCGTTCAAGGATGAAGCCGGCCGGGTTGCCGGCCTGGTCTTTTCCCTGCGCGAAACAACCAGGTTCAAACAGGCCGAGCTGGATCTCGCGGAAAGCGAGGAGCGGTTCCGCCTCATCGCCGAAACCAGCGACGATATCATCTTTCTGATGGATGCCTCGGGCAGGCTGACCTACTGCTCCCCGGCAATCAAGACCCTGGGATACGCCGAACAGATCATCGGCACCCATTTCTCGGAGTTTGTACTGCCTGAAGAGCAGCCGCAGGCAAACAAGGCACTGGCGCGCATCTTAACCGGTGAAAAAATCAGCCTCTTCGAACTCAAGGTGCTGAAAGCCGATCAGTCAACCGTCGATCTCGAAATCAGCGCCACCCCCATCATCAGAAACGGTGCGATCGTCGGCATCCAGGGCATCTCCCGTGATATCACCAGGCGCAAGTATATCGAGAACGCCCTGCGCGAAAGCAAAACGCAGCTGCACACCACCCTGGAAAATCTCACCGAAGGCGTCATCGTCGCCGACCTCGACGGCAACCTTATTTTCTGGAACCCGGCAGCGGTATCCATGCACGGCTTTACCTCCGAAGAGGAATACACCCGGCGCCTGACCGAATTTACAGACATTTTTGAGCTGGCCACCACCGAAGGGAAGGTCCTGCCGGTGTCCCAATGGCCCCTTTTCCGCATCCTGCGTGGTGAAAGCCTGCACAACTGCGAATTGAAAATCAGGCGCCTCGACCACTCCTGGCAGCGCATTTACAGCTACGGCGGTACCCTGGCCCGCGACAACAGCGGGCAGCCGCTGCTGGGAATACTGACCGTGCGGGACATCACCGGGCGGAAACAGAAAGAGGAAAAGATTCAACTGCGCGAGGCCCTGCTCACCGGAATAAACAGGATCTTCGAGGCCGGCCTGAAGTGTGATACCGACGAGCAACTGGCCCGGGCCGCCCTCGAGGTGGCGACGGAAATCACCGGTAGCAGGTGCGGCTTCATTGCCGAAATCGGCTACAACGGCCAGCCGCGCAGCCTCGCAGTCTGTCGTCAGAACGGAGGGGTCATCGCCGGTCATGAGCGAATGGACGACGGGGCCGTTCTCCAATACTTCCGTTCCGGTCTGTTCTCCAGCGTGCTGGACAACGGTATCCCGCAGTACATCAATGGGCCGCAGACCTGTCCCGGAGATGCCGATCCAGGGGAAAGCCGGCCTCCTCTCGCCTCACTTCTGGGCGTTCCCCTGCTGCACGACCGCAGACCCATCGGGCTCATCGCCCTGTTCGACCGGACGGGCGGCTACCGGGATGAAGACCTCCACTCCATCGAGTCCCTGGCGCGGGTTTTCAAGGAAACCCTTTTCAAGCTGCGCACGGAAAAAGCCCTGCAATTGAGCGAAGCCAGGGAGCGGCAGCATGCGGCGGAAATGGCGCAGCTCCTCAACGTGACCCCCATACCCATCTGGATCGCCCATGATCCCCAATGCCAGGTAATCACCAGCAACCTCGCGGCGGCAAACCTCATGGAAGCGCGGCCGACGGCAAACAATGCTCAGTCGGCCGGGCCGAATCAGGGTACGGGGAAAACACGCATTTTCAAGGGCCGGATTGAACTGACCCCGGAGGAATTGCCCCTGCAGCAGGCTGTCCGACGGGGCACCAGAATTGAAGACGTGGAACTGGACATTGTCCTGCCCAATGGCGAAGTCAGGCACCTGGTGGGCGAGGCAGTCCCCCTGATCGACAATAACGGCGGTGTCCAGGGCGGGATAGCCGCCTTCATGGATATAACGGAACGAACCTGGATGGAGGAGCAGCTCCGGCGGGTCAAAGAGGAGTGGGAAAAAACCTTTGACAGCGTGCCCGACCTCATTGCCATCCTGGACAATCAGCACCGGATAATCAGAGCCAACCGGGCCATGGCTGAGCGGCTCGGCCTCACCCCGGGGCAATGCGTCAGCCGGAAATGTTTCTCCTGTGTGCATGATGATGCCTGCCCGCCTGAAAACTGCCCCCACGTCATGACCTTAAAGGACGGCAGGGAGCACCGGGCCGAAGTGTATGAGGCAAAGCTGAACGGGTATTTCCTGGTCACCACCACCCCGATATACGACGAATACGGGAAGATGCTGGGCAGTGTCCATGTCGCCCGCGACATAACCGAGCAGAAACTGTCGGAGCAGCTCCTGCTGGAAAGTGAACGGCGGCTCAAAAAGACCCAGGAAATGGCGCACCTCGGCAGTTGGGAGCTTGACCTGTTCAATAATGTCCTGACCTGGTCCGATGAAGTATATCGGATCTTCGGGATGCAGGCGGGTGAATTCCCCCCGTGTTACGAAGATTTCCTCGCCCTGGTTCATCCCGGGGACAGGGAGCGCGTCCAAAAGGCCTATCTCCAGTCGCTCCTTGACGGAAGGAAGGGCTTTGACATAGAGCACCGGATCGTGCGGAAATCCACCGGCGCAGTCCGCTACATCCATGAAAAATGCGAACATATGCGGGACGTGAACGGAAAGGTTTTTCGATCCGTGGGCATGGTGCACGATATCACCGAACGCAAAGCGGCCGAGGAGAAGATCCGCCACCTCAATCAGGAACTGCAGTCGAGCATTTTCGAACTGGAAGTGGTCAACCGCGAGCTTGCCCGGTCCAATATGGATCTGCAGCAGTTTGCCAATATCATCTCCCACGATCTCCAGGAACCCTTGCGGACGATATCCAGTTTCCTGCAGCTCATCAGCCGCCGCTATGGCGGCAGCCTGGACGAAAAGGCGAAAACCTTCATCAATCTGGCGGTCGAGGGCGCCTCGCATATGCAGCAGCAACTGCGGGACCTGCTGGCGTTCTCCCGTGTGGGCGGCGGCCAGCTCAGGCTGCAGCCTGTCTCCCTGGGCACGATCATCGACGAGCTGCTGCTGAACCTGAAAACGGCCATCGAAGAAAACCAGGCGGAAATACACGTTGACCCTCTCCCGGTGGTCCTGGCCGACAAAACGCAGTTGAACCACCTGCTGCAGAATCTGCTGGCCAATGCCCTCAAGTACCGCGGCGAGGAGCCCCCCCGGATCCACATCTTTTCCCGGCGCGAAAAAAACGATTGGGTCGTCTGTGTCCGGGACAACGGCATCGGCATCGATCCCCGGCATGCCGACCGGATTTTCCTCATCTTTCAGCGCCTCCACCGGCGGAGCGAATATGAAGGAACCGGAGTCGGCCTGGCGATCTGCAAAAGAATCGTTGAACGCCACGGCGGCCGCATATGGGTGCAGTCGGAGCAGACCGGAGGCTCCCTGTTCTGTTTCACCCTGCCTGACTTCCAACACGGGATGCCGGAAGCGGAGCCGGGCAGCGCACGTCCGGTATGACTGGAAATGTCCGGCCATGTCGGACATACTGCCCAGGTAAGGAGCTCCCCCCGGCGCAATTTTGAACCGGCCATCCTCCGCCGGCGAACCGTCCTTTCCCCTTTAGTCCTTGTTGGTGAAGCCCTGTTCCGGGGAACGAAGAGGAAAAAGCATCCCCCCCATATTGGAGGTGGCGCTGATAGCCGCCAATGATTACATTGCTACTACATTGTGGAACCGGACAGTCCGGCGCCAACGGCATCCTTTTCCGGCGTTGACGAACACTCGGAACCATTGCCGCACCATTTTTGCCCGTTCATTGTTGCCCCATGCGCTTATCAATATTTGCCCGGCTTCTGATCAGCTACCTGATTCTTTTCTGCATGCTTGGCGGAGTCAGCCTGTATTTCATCTCCCATATCAACCGCTTCAACGGAGTGATCCATTCCATCATGATGAACGACACGGCTGTCCTGGAACTCTCAGGTCAGCTTTCCGACATCCTGCTTTCCGAAACCCGCAATGAACGAAAATATTTCGTTCTCAATGACGAGCAGCTCTTTCTCAACTACCTTGAGGCCAAGGCCGATTTCAACTCGCTGCTCAATGACGCCATGGCGAAAACCACTTCCCAGCAGATCAAGCACATCCTGTATACGGTCAGCATCCGCCACCATGATTTCAATCGCCTGGTGGAGGTGGAGCGGCAGCAGGTCCGACTCGCCCGGCAGTATTCCACCGAATGGTACGCGGACGAGAAAAAAAAGGCCGCCGACGAGCTCATTGACCAGATCAAGAACATCCGGCAGGCCAGCGAACAGAATGTCCTGGCCAAAATAATGGCGTTGAGCGTCCAGGGGGACAGGGCTGTTCAGGTCTCCGTGATGATCACCCTTTTCGCCCTGGCGACCGGACTGATCGTCGCCCTGGTGATTACCGCCACCATAACCAGACCGTTGAATCAGATCCGGGCGAAGACCAAGGAAATATCCAGGGGGAACTTCCAGGGGGACCTGCTGATCAACTCCCCCCCAACCATTGCCGAACTTGCCGGCGCCATCAACACCATGTGTCATAAGCTGCAGGAAGTTGATACGATGAAAACGGATTTTTTCGCGCACATGTCGCACGAACTCCGTACTCCGCTCGCCTCCATCAAGGAGGGAACAAGCATGCTCCTTGACGGTGTCGGCGGCGAAATGCCGGAGAAGCAGCAGCGCATCCTGTCGATAATCAACCAGGAAAGCAACCGCCTTATCAACCAGGTCAACTCCCTGCTGGATCTGGCCAAGATGGAGGCCGGGATGTTCAAATACCGCTTTTCCCCGACCGATCCGGCCGGGCTGATACAACATACACTCGATGCCCTGGCCCCGCTGGCCGAAGCAAAAAAAATATCCATAGTCAACAACATCGGCTCCCTGCCGCCCGTCACCGCGGACCGGGAAAGAATCCTCCAGGCTTTCCGCAACATCATCGGCAACGCCATCAAGTTCACCCCCAACAACGGCCGCATCGAACTTCGCGCGGATATCGCCGACGGGCAGGCCCGGTTTGCCGTAGAGGACAGCGGGATCGGCATCTCCAGGGCGGACCTGGACAGGATCTTTCTCAAGTTCGAGCAGGTAATCCCGGCAAAAGGCGGGAACATAAAAGGAACGGGACTGGGGCTGGCCATTGTCAAACAGATAATCATTGCACATGGAGGCAAAATTTGGGCAACAAGTCAGGAAGGAAAAGGCAGCACATTTTATATATCCTTGCCCTTGGCTGCCTGATCGGCGCCATGGCCTGTGCTGCCTGCGGCCCGCTGCAGGAACGGATAGGCGCCGGGCAGGAACACCGGCAGTTGGAGCGATTCCGGGAAAGCCTGGCCGCCGGTTCGTACGAAACGGTCATCGAGCAGGGCAGGGCGATCATTGATTCGGGAGAAACCGAACCACCGGCGGATGCGGCTTTCTACGCCTTGGGCGAAGCCTATGCCCACCCTGACTACCCGGGCAGGGACTATGGTCAATCTCGACATTATTTTGAAAAGCTGATCAAGCATTTTCCCGAATCACCGCTCACCGCGGAGGCAAAAACCTATGTCGCCCTTTTTGAAATGATCGCCGCCAAAGAAAAAAAGGCCGCCGCGCAGCCGCCCTCCCCTCCGTCCACGGAGATGCCGGCGAAGGCCGAACCCCGGAACGTACCGCCCCCCCTGCCCCGCAAGGTGGTGGAAGACCAGGATTTCGATGAAGCCGTGCGCAGAAATCTGCAGATCCTTGACCAGGCCGGGCAGCACCATCCGGCTGACGAGGCCCTCTACAATCTGGGGCTGATCTACGCCCACGCGGACAACCCGGCAAAGGACTACAAAAAGTCGCAGGTATATTTTCATGTACTGGTCAAGCAGTTCCCGGACAGCGCTTTGGCTGAAGAAGCATTGATATGGCTGGGCATCTTCGACACCATCGATAAAATGCAGCAGATTGATTCGGAAATCGAACAGCAGAAAAAACAATTGATTAGGTAACCACTCTTTTATGAGCAAAACGAATATTCTGGTTGTTGATGACGACAGCAGTCTCCTGGACCTGATCCGGATGCGGCTGGAGGATCACGGTTTCCATGTCGCCGCCGCGGCCAATGAAGACCAGGCAAAGGAGACAGCGGTGCGGCAGCTGCTCGATGTCGCCGTCATCGACCTGCAGCTGATCAATCAGGACGGCATTTCCCTGATGGAAGAGCTGCACCTCATTCACCCGGACATGCCGGTGATTATCCTCACCGCCCACGGAAGCATTGAAAGTGCGGTGGAAGCCATGAAGCGCGGCGCCTTCACCTATCTGACCAAGCCTTTTGACTCCCGTGAACTGATCCTGCAGATCGAACGGGCCCTGGAGAAAACCAAACTGACCGGCGAGATCAAGAGGCTGCGCGAGCTGCTGGGAGAAAAATACAACTTCACCAACATTGTCGCCAAAAGTGAGGCCATGCGGAACATTCTTGATCAGGTCGCCCGCATCGCCGGTACGGATTCGACCGTGGCGATTTACGGCCCCAGCGGGACCGGCAAGGAGCTTATCGCCAAAGCGATCCATATAGCCAGCCCGCGGAAGGATTATCCCTTCCTGGCCATCAACTGCGCCGCTATTCCCGAGTCACTGCTGGAGAGCGAACTCTTCGGTTATGAAAAAGGCGCCTTCACAGGGGCGGAAAGGAGGACCAGGGGGTTGTTCACCAGGGCCGACAAGGGCACCCTGCTGCTTGACGAAATAGGCGATATGCCTTTTTCCATCCAGGCGAAACTGCTGCGCGTCCTGCAGGAGAGAATATTTTTTCCCCTGGGCAGCGATCAGCCCGTATCCGTCGATGTCCGGGTCATAGCCGCCACCAACAAGGACCTCAAGGATGAGGTCAGGGCCGGCCGGTTCCGGGAAGACCTGTTCTACCGCATCCATGTCATTCCCATAGAACTGCCGGC
>JALHJD010000397.1 GCA_022837185.1 Desulfobacteraceae bacterium | reverse complement strand
GCCTTTCGAGATCACTGATGCGTTTGCTAATCCGGTCCATCTCCCGCTTCAGCGTCTCCAGTTCTTCGTCAGCCGTCTCCGGAACGTTCTGCGGACCCGCGCTCTGTCCAGCGGCCGGCCAGTTTCCGCCCATGCCGCGTCCCATGCCCATGCCGCGTCCCATGCCCATGCCGCGTCCCATGCCCATGCCGCGTCCCATGCCGCCGCCTGACCCGGCCGCAAAACCCTGGCCCATGCCGTAATGGTCAGCTACATTGGGGCCTGCCGCAATCCTAAAGCTTCCTTCCCGGGACTGGCCGATCACATCCCGAACAATTCCCGAGCAACCCGTGACAACTTCCACTCCAGCCGACGCGAGCACCCGGTATGCATTGGGACCGCAGGCACCCGTGAAAACCCTGGCCACTCCCCTGTCGACGATCATCTGGGCCGACTGGATCCCGGCCCCGCCGCCAAGAGCCGCATTCTGGTTCTCTATGGCGTCGAAACTGAGATCGTCGGTATTGACGATAATGAAGTACCTGCACCTTCCAAATCGCTGATCGATCCTCGCGTCAAGAGAAGGACCTTCCGACGTAACCGCAATAAACATGATAAACCTCCTGGCTTACCTCCTGAAGAAGTGAAGCGGGGAGGCGGTGGCGGTCTCCCGCACCGCCGTCCCCTGCCCGCTCAGCGCCTTCAGGTTCCCTGTTTGCCGCTTTGCCTTTCCTCCAGTTCCTTGAGTTGCATGCGGACGCCTTCGAGAGCATCTTCCAGATATTCCGCCTGGGCCTTCAACGCGTCCACTTCGTGCTGCCGGCTGATCGGCGGCACGGGAGGAGGGGCATAATAGGTCCTGCCGTAACTGATGGGACCACCCCACGCAGGCATGTAACCACCCGCTCTCTGCCAACCCGTCAGACCTGTCGCGTAATACCAGTTCCTGTAACCGCGCCCACCGCCTCCACGGCCCCTGCCCCAAGCTCCGCATCCTCTGCCTGTGCCAAAAGTCGCGTATCCCGGGGCTCCAAAACCCGCGCAAAAACCAGCCGCACGTCCCGTCATGGGACCAAATCCACGAGGTCCTGTTCCATCTCCACCTGGCATGTTCGTTACCTCCTTTCGTTGATGCCGGTCAACAACTCACCGCCGTTTACGGTCTCTCCCGCGACGGTGCTGAAACCGACAGCCCTGGCCTTTCCCGAAACATCCGGGCATGAAGAAACGGCTGTCAGCCAATCTGCCTTCCGCAAACGCATCGATAACCGAATCAATATTGCCGCATATAAAGGCGAGAACCTGAACCCTTGCATTGATCAAAGCGGTTTCAAAAACATGGGAGACGGCACCGCAGATCAACACTTCGGCGCCTGTGCCCGCCACCTCTCTGGCCCTTCCGAACGGGTCCCTGTACCTCAGGAACCTGATCTCCCTCCTCAATTCGGCACGATCGATCATCTCGACAACACACAGCCTGTCCGACACGTCAAAAACGGGTGACACATTTCCTTGCCAATCTGCTATCGCTATGACCATGATTAGAAAATTTGCAACATCCATACCAGCACCCGTATGGTGGCTTCAGATCCAATACTGACGGGTTATAACGGCACATTTTGGAATGGATCCACT
>JALHJD010000071.1 GCA_022837185.1 Desulfobacteraceae bacterium | reverse complement strand
TCGCACCAGCGGATGGGAAATTCCCGGTAGCTGTGCCGGTGGCTCTTGTACACCCCGATATGAAAGGGGCAGTTCATGGGCTTGAGCTGATACTTGATCTCGTCGATCTCCATGGGCGAATACATATTCTCGGCATAGAAATCAAGATGGCCGCTGGTCTTCCAGAGATCCTGCCGGGCGATATGCGGCGTATAGAGCAGTTCGTAGCCATGACGGTAATGCTCGTCCTTCCAGTAGTCCTCGATCAGTCTGCGCAGCAGGGCACCGCGGGGCTGCCAGAGGATCAGGCCCGGACCGATCTGGTCCTGGATGGTAAAAAGGTCCAGCTCCCTGCCCAGTTTACGGTGGTCCCTTTTTCTGGCCTCTTCCAGGCGGTGCAGATACTGCCGGAGTTCCTTCTTGTCGAAAAAAGCCGTCCCGTACAGCCGCTGGAGCATGGGATTCTTCTCATCGCCCCGCCAGTAGGAGCCGGCCACCCGAAGCAGTTTGAATGCCTTGAGCCAGGAACTGTCCGGCAGGTGCGGGCCGCGGCACAGGTCGACAAACTCTCCCAGTCCGTAGAGGCTGACCGTCTCGGCCTCGATATCCCGCAGCAGCTCAACCTTATAGGTTTCTCCCTGGCGGTCGAAGAACTCGATGGCCTCCCCGATCCGCATCTCTCTGCGTTCAAAGGGGAGCCGGGCCTCGACTATCCCGGCCATTGCCTGTTCAATCCGGTCGAAATCATCCGGGGTGAACGGCTCTTCACGGTCAAAATCATAATAAAAGCCGTCCTCGATGGCCGGACCGATTGCGACTTTCACGTGATCGCCGAATATCCGGCGCACTGCCAGAGCCATGACATGGGCGGCGCTGTGGCGTAAAATATCCATCCCCTCTTCGGTGTCGGCGGTCACGGGCTCCAGGACGCAGTCCGTCTTCAGGGGGGTCGACAGGTCGACGGCAGCGCCGTTGACCCTGACGGCGACGGTCTGCTTCCTCACCTTGGCGGAGACCAGTTCCCTGAGCGCTTCACCGGCAGTAACGCCCTGTTTGAATGCCCCGGATTCTCCGTCCTGTATCCTGATGGATATATCGGCCATGTCTGCGGTAAAAAATAAAGGCTAAAGAGCAAACGGCATCGTGGTCCGCATGTCTTTTAGCCTTTGAAAATGGTAGGCGCGGGCGGGATTGAACCGCCGACTTCTACCGCGTCAAGGTAGCGCTCTCCCACTGAGCTACGCGCCTGCACAAACCTGTTTTGCCCTAAAAATTTCAATAATAAATCAATCATAAAAAAAACTCAAGTCAAATACCAGCAACCATCCATCATGTCAAGAAAATTTGCCCAAAGCGGTCAGGATTCGGCGCTGCCCTTTACAACGCTTTTTCTCCGTCCACGGCCCTTCTGCTTTCAATGGCGCGGGCAAGCGTATATTCATCGGCATATTTGATATCCATCCCCATCGGGATGCCGCAGGCGAGACGGGTCACTTTCACGGGGAAGCGGCGCAGCCGGTCCATGAGATACGACGCGGTCGCCTCGCCCGGAACAGTCGAACTGGTTGCAATCAGCACCTCCTGGACGTTTCCGCCGCGCAGGCGTGCGAACAGTTCCTTCATCTTCAATTCATCCGGACCTATCCCGTCCATGGGCGACAGAACGCCGTGCAGGATATGGTAGACCCCGCGAAAGGCTGCCGTTTTCTCGATGGACATCATGTCCCCCGGCTCCTCGACGACGCAGAGCAGCGAAGCGTCCCGCCGCGCATCGCTGCAGATGGTGCAAGGATCGGTCTCGGAAAAGGCGAAGCAGCTGCCGCAGAGACATATCGAGCCGTGCAGGGCCGCAAGGCCTTCGGACAGCTCCAGTGCTTCCGATGAAGGGCGGCGGAGGATGTAGAGGGCAAGCCGGGAAGCGGTTTTTCTGCCGATGCCGGGCAGTCTGGCAAGATCGGTGATCAGGCGTTCGAGCGCCGGGGGGACGACCTGCATGGTCAGAACAGGCCGGGAATGTTCATGCCGCCGGTCAGCTTGCCCAGTTCGCTCTGGGCGAGCTGCCTGGCCTTGATCAGCCCGTCATTCACCGCGGCGATGACCAGATCCTGCAGCATCGACACGTCGCCGGGATTGACGACCTGCGCTTCGATGTGCAGATCGATCAGTTCCAAACGGCCGTTCAGCGTGGCCGTCACCATTCCGCCGCCGGCGGAACCGGTCACCGTTCTGGAGCCGAGCTCCTGCTGTATATCGCCCAGCCGTTCCTGAAACTGCCGGGCGTGCTTCATTAATTCACTCATATCCATGGTACGTCTTCCTTATCTCGCATGGGGTCCTTGAAAGGCCCGGCCGCAATTCAGGGTTCACCGTCCCCGTCATCCTGCCCGCCGCCCGCCGCTTTGCGGAAGCGCGGACCGACCCGGATGTCACCAACCTCGCCGTTGAATATGTCCACCGCCGTCAGGACAAGGGCGTCGTTGGCCAGGGCCTGCCGTTCCTGAAGCGGAGAATTCCCGTTGTCGGGATCAATCTCGCAGGCGTTGGAATCCGGCACCTCGAATCTGATCCGGAAATTCTCCTGGAAAAAATCAAGGGCGAATTCGGTGAGCAGTTTTATGTTCTCCCTGTTTTTCAGCAGCCGGCACTGCACCGGGTCGCCATAATGAATGACAAGCTCCTCGTCCTCGTGCCGGATATTGGCGGCAACCTGCAGGGCGGAGGCCATCCACGGCTTCCGGTCCCGAACGTATTCGACAAATTCGTTCCAATGCCGGCGGACGCTGCGGCGCACCGATTCGTCGGACCGGGTCTGGACCGCTCCCTCCGCCGCCTCCTGTTCCCCGCTTGACGGCGGCAGGGGCGCATCTCCGTTCTGAACAGCGGCCTGGCCGGTGCTCTCCGCCGGCGCCGGAGCGGACCGCCCCGATCCGTAAGAGGCCTCAGGTTCGGCTCCCTGCACCTCCCGGGCGGCGGGGGGAACGACCCCTTGTCTCGGGCCGACGGGTTCATGCTCTTCCTCTTCCGCCTCCCCGGCCGCGGCCGGCGCGACTTCGGCGATTATCCGGTCCAGGCGGCCGAGAATGTCGGTAACCGGAACGACTTCGGCAGCCTGTACCGCTTTGATGAAGGCCATCTCCAGGGCAAACCTTGGATTTGATGAAAAACTCGCTTTATCAAGCTGTTCCATCAAAATGTTAAAGACGAGCATTATGGTTTGGGCGGGGTGTCGGCCGGCACCTTCCCGCGCGGCCGCAAGCAGTTCGTCGGGCAGATCCAGCAATTTTTCGCTGCCCGGGCCGATACCGCAGACAACCAGGGACCTGAACCAGGTCAGCAGGTCGTTGATGAACCGCTTGACGTCCATCCCGTATTCATACAGCGTATCGAGGCGGGCCATTGCGTCATCAAGCTTTCCGGCCAACAGGGCCTCCGCTATTTCAGCGACCGCCTGGTGGCTGACCAGCCCGAGTATCTCCGTGACATCCCGGGCGGTTACCGTGCTGCCGCAATAGGAAAAAACCTGGTCCAGCAGGCTGAGGCCGTCGCGGACGCTGCCGCCCGCCTCCCTGACGATCAGTCCCAGGGCGGCGGGTTCGACGGCGACCTTTTCCAGGTCGGCGACGGCCTGGAAATGCGCGGCCAGTTCGCGGCCGGGCACCCGTTTCAGTTCATACCGCTGGCAGCGTGAAAGGATGGTCACCGGCACCTTGTGCAGCTCGGTGGTGGCAAACATGAAATACACATGATCCGGCGGCTCCTCCAGCGTCTTGAGCAGCGCGTTGAACGCCTCGGTCGTCAGCATGTGCACTTCATCGATAATAATGATTTTATACCGGGAAGCGGTGGGCAGGAAACGGATGTTCTCCTTCAGTTCGCGGATTTCCTGGATGCCGCGATTGGACGCCCCGTCGATTTCGACCAGGTCGATGCTGCCGCCCGCGTTGATTTCGGCGCAGGAGCGACAGCGGTTGCAGGGCTCCGGACCCTGGCGGTCCTCGCAGTTCAGGGCCTTGGCCATGATCCGGGCCAGGGTGGTTTTTCCCACGCCGCGGACGCCGCTGAATATCATGGCATGGGCGACGCGGTCATGGGTCAGGGCGTTGCGCAGTGTGCGAACGACTGCCTGCTGGCCGACGACTTCGTCAAAGCTTCGGGGACGGGATTTTCTGGCAAGAACTAGATACGACAAATTGAATCAACAGTGGTACGTGTTTACGTGTGTCCCAGAATAGAAGAACGGCGACGTCTGGACAAGGGGAAAATGATCCTGTCCGTGGTCCTGAAAAAAGGATAGCCAGGCACCCCTGCGGCACACAAAGAGTTTCACTACCGCTGCTTCCTCCCGGACCTGACGGAGTTCGTGATTCTTTGTTGCACAGGACCCGGCTATCACACCTAAGTCAAATTCATGGCGGAGAGGGTGAGATTCGAACTCACGGTACTTGCGTACACACGCGTTCCAGGCGTGCACCTTAAGCCACTCGGTCACCTCTCCATTGAGCGTCTTTGAGGAAAAAGGACCGGTGCCCGGAGACAGCCTCCCTCACCTCTTCGCAAGAGGTCGAAATATAATCGATCTGTTCCTTTTTACAAGTCTAAAATATTTTGGCGCCGCTTTTGAAAAAATTCCTTCAGGATGCGGCCGCACTCCTCGGCAAGAATGCCGCCCGTAACCTGCAGAACATGATTCAGCCGCCCGTCGCTGCCAATCCGGTACCGCGATACAATGGCGCCGGTCTTCGGATCGGCCGCGCCGAACACCAGACGGCGCACCCGCGCATGAACCATGGCGGCGGCGCACATGGCGCACGGCTCCAGCGTCACATACATGGTCGTGCCGGGCAGACGGTAATTGGCGACCCGGACAGCCGCCTGCCGCAATACCCTGATTTCCGCATGCCCCGTCGGATCATTGGCGGCCACGGTCAGGTTGCCGGCCCCGGCGAGAATATTCCCGCCGGAATCAACCAGCAGCGCTCCGACCGGCACCTCCTCCAGTCCGGCCGACTCCCCGGCCAGTTGGAGGGCCTGCCGCATGAATCGTTCATCATCCATGACCATCGTTTCTTCCGGGCTCCGTCCCCGCAGCATTCCAGGCGCGCACAAATCAAATCACCAGGCGGTCATGGCGGCCGCGTTGCCCCGGGACCTGTTTTTCTTCATTGAAAACAGCCGAAATCGGCGGCTCGCCCTTTACATTTCAACCCCACCGGATATAATTACAAAATAGAAATTAAACGAACAAAATTGCAATCATCACCAGGTGGCCATGCAATCCATACCGGTCCCCAAATACTCGATCATCGTCTACGCCTTTCCCGAAGAGAGAAAACCGTGCATCGCCGCAGCGCTGGGGACCGAGGCGAACCTCACTTTCATCCCCAACGCGAAATCGCTGCAACAGGAACTGAAAAAAAATCATTTTGACGTCATCGTCATGCACTTCACCCCCGACGATCCGTCAATCTTTGATCTCCTCGCCCAGGCCCGGAATCTGCTTCCCTTCTCTCCCGTCATCATGGCCGGCAGCTCGGAGAAAGCCGAATATATCGTTGAAGCGATGAAGCTCGGGGCCTGCGATTTCGTCACTCTGCCCATTTCGACCGCCAGAATGGAGCTGGTCGTCCGGCGGGCCATCAAGGAGCGGGAGCTGCGCAACGAAATTGATTATCTGCGGGGCCGGCAGGACATCATTTACGACTTCAACATGATCGTCGCCGAAAGCCCCTCCATCAAAAAAGTGATCAGGAGCCTGAAAAAATTCGCCCACACCGATTCAACGATCCTGATAACCGGTGATACGGGAACCGGCAAGAGTTTTCTCTCCGGCTCCATCCATTACAACAGCCCGCGCCGCCACAAGCCTTTCATCAAGATCAACTGTGTCAATATCCCCGAAACCTTGCTGGAGAGCGAGCTTTTCGGTCATGAAAAAGGGGCTTTCACCGGCGCGGAGAAACTCCGAATCGGCCGCTTCGAGCAGGCCAACGGCGGCACCATCTTCCTGGACGAGATAGGCGAAATCAGCATGGAGATTCAGACCAAGCTGCTTCGCGTCCTGGAGGAAAAATCCTTTGAACGGGTCGGCGGCAACAAGACCATCAGCGTCGATGTCAGGGTCATTGCCGCCACCAACAAGGACCTGCATCAACAGATTGCCGAGGGCAAATTCCGGGAGGACCTCTTTTACCGGATCAACGTCCTGCCTGTCCACCTGCCTCCCCTGAGGGAAAGGCCGGACTGCATCGAACCGCTTTCCATGGCGCTGCTGCGAAAAGGATGCGCCACCCTGAGAAAGAGGATCAACACCTTCACCCCCATGGCCATGGAGATCATCAGGAACTATGACTGGCCGGGAAACATCAGGCAGCTGACCAACACCATCGAACGGGCGATTATTCTGGAGGAAAGGGAGGCCATCCATCCCGAAAGCATTTCCATCCCCAATTTTCACGCCCCCACCATTCCCACCAGATCCTTCGAGCCGCTCGCCGCGCATGAGAAGGAACTGATTCTCAAGTCCCTGAAGGACAATCTGTGGGTTCAGAAAAATGCCGCCCGCCAGCTTGGCATCAGCCCCAGGGCCTTGAACTACAAGATCAGAAAATTCGGCATTACCCACGCCAACTGGCGCATAAACCGCTGAGACGAGGGGGATGGCTGCCGGGCCCTACTTTTCCGGCGGCGCCCCGTACCGCTCCTCAAAACTCCGGTAGTATCGGCGGCCGGTTTCCGTCTTGTCCTGCTCCTGGGACAATTGTCGGTCAATGGTGCCCGGAAGGGAAAAAAGGTCCCTGCCCGTGATCAACTCGTATCCGGCCCCCAGGATGAACAGAACGGCAACCAGGACCGCGGCCTTCTTCAGGCCCTCGGCAAATTTTTCACTGAAATAGCACAAAACACCGCACAGCGCGACTCCGCCGGCAAGATACAACCAATGGGCGGCCAGAAAACCGGGCAAGGTCTGCAACATCGTCTTCCCCCCTCGGGCTCCCTTCCCGGGGCCCCCGTGTTCATGTGGTACGCCGCCGGGGCCGGACACGGTCAAGTGCCGTCGCTTGCCCCCGTGATCCGGCCCCTACAGTTTTTTCAATTCCTCGAGGCGCTGCAGGATTTCTTCCGCTTCCGCCCGCATTGCATCCGATACGGTGGCATTTTTCTTGATTTTGGTAAAATATTCCGTGGCCAGTTCCTCTTTGCCCTCATACAGGTAATATTTTGCCAGATAATATTCGCTGATCCCCTGCTGTCCCTGGTTCGCCTTGATTCTGCCAAGCTCAAAATATATCTGGGAATATTCGGGCATGATCTTCATGACCTGCTGAAACAGTTTTTCAGCCCGCTCCACCTGCCCCGTTTTCTCGCAGGCCCGCGCCAGATGAAAGGCAGCGTACATGTCATGGGGATTCCGGCCGGCGGCCTGCTCGAGCAATTCAAGGGCAGTGGCCGTGTCCCCGGAGTCAAGGTGGACTATGCCGGCATCGACATCGATGATCAACCGGTCGGGATACCGTTTTTTCACCCTCGCAAGATGTTCAAGGGCCTTGGCGAAGTTGAGTTCCTTGGCTTCCAGCAGGGCAAGACCGTAGGCGGCCATGGCGGTTTCCTCGGCATCCCCGCCGGCAAGGGTGCGGATCAGATATGCCCTTGTTTTCTGGGGGTCTGAGACGGCGACCATGGTGCGGTACTTCATCCGGAGAAAATCAAAATTGTCCGTTTCGGTGTAATAGTTCCGGGGCACCTTGTTCGCCTGGTAATCGAGGAGGGACTGGACATAATCAAGCCTGGCCTCCGGATTGGGATGGGTCAGAAGATAAGGGGGGATCTGCTCAGAGCGGTAGCGGGCGATCCGGCGCATGGAACGCAGCATTCCCTCCATCGCTTTGGGGTCCCGCCGCAGCGCGTGCAGCCAGTCGTAGGCCAGCCGGTCCGCCTCTTCCTCGTCAATCCGGCTGAAATGGAGATAGGCCGCCTGTCCGGCCGCCTGAAAGCCGGTAAAAAGACCTGCCGCCAGCGAGGGGTCACCCAGGGCCAGGCTCGCCAGGGCCATGGCCATTGAAATCGCCCCCACCTTGGCCGACTTGTCCGATCGCGAGGCAATGTGCCGGCTGACCACATGCCCGATTTCATGGGCCATGACGCTGAGGAGCTCATCCTCGGTCTTCATGGTTTCAATGAGGCCGCTAAAGAAAAAAATCAGACCGGAGGGGGCGGCAAAGGCATTGAATTCCTTGCTCGGCACGACAAAAAAATGGTAGTCGAAATACTGCGGACCGGCCTGGGCAAGGACCTGCTGGCCGAGACCGTTGATGTACTGGGAAATATCGGGATCATCCAGCAGGCTGAATTCGGTCCTGATCATATACAGCAGTTTTTCCCCTATGTCCCGCTCCTCGCCAATGGTCAGGGCCAGGGCCGGAGGGCGGAAGGGCGCCGCAGTCATCAGAAGGCAGCAAAGCCAGATGATGCTGCGTTGAAAAGTCGCAAAACGGTGCATGGCAACGGAGGGTTTGGGTTAACGGTTACTAAAACTTTACCTACTGTTCCCCGATCAGGCAAGACGCAGATGCGCTTTTCCGGAGAATTCTTCCTCCTGCCCCGGGGCGGTCCGCAACCGATGCGCCTCCCCCCTGCTTCGCGCCCCGATATCTTCCTGTTGCCGATCCTCGCTGCATGCGGTAAAGAAAGGGAGGAACCCATTGAACCCATTCCCTTATGCACGCAACGACAACGCCCCTGCTGACAATCAGAAACCTGTGCCTGTCCTTCCTCGGCGACGACAACCCCGACGGCGCCGACAAGGTGCTTGACAATGTCAGCCTGGAAATCGAACCTGCCGGGACCCATGCCCTGGTCGGCGAATCGGGCTCGGGCAAATCGGTCACCGCCCTCTCCATACTACGGCTTCTCGATGAGATTTCCCGCATCCGCGTGAGCGGCGAGATCATCTTCAACGGCAGGGACATGCTGTCCGTCGGCAGAAAAGAGCTGCTCGCGGTCCGCGGCAACAAGATCTCCATGGTCTTCCAGGAGCCGATGACCTCCCTCAACCCCGTGTACACCATCGGCAGCCAGTTGCAGGAACCCCTGATGCTGCATCAGGGCCTGACAAAAAGCCAGGCCCTGGAGAAGGCCGTCCAGCTCCTGGAACGCACCGGGATATCGCAGCCGGAATACCGGATACATTCCTACCCGCATCAGCTTTCGGGCGGGCAGCGCCAGAGGGTGATGATCGCCATGGCCCTTGCCTGCCGCCCCCTGCTCCTGATTGCCGACGAGCCGACCACGGCCCTTGATGTCACCATTCAGCGGCAGATCCTCTCCCTGATCCAGGACTTGCAGCAGGAATACAACATGGCCGTCCTGCTGATCACCCACGACCTGCCCATGGTCCGCCGCATCGCCGATACCGTCTCGATCATGCACCGGGGCCGGATCGTCGAACAGGGCCGCACCGACCATATATTTCAATCGCCCCGTGACCCCTATACCAGGCATCTGCTCTCCTCCGTCCCGCATGGCAGGCCCAGGCCTCTCACCGGGGGAGATCCGTTGATCAGTTTGCACAACATCCAGTGCCGGTTCGTCCTTTCCGCCGGCAGCAAGTGGCTGTTCCGCGCCCGAAAAACGGTGGTCAAGGCGGTGGACGACGTTTCGCTGGAAATTCGCCGGGGCAGCACCCTCGGGATTGTCGGCGAATCCGGCTCCGGCAAAAGCACCCTGGGCATGTGCCTGCTCAGGTTGACCAGATGTGAGGGAACCATCCGTTACGCCGGCCCGAAGGGGGAAATTCTGCTCTCCAGCCTGTCGGCGGGGGACATGCGGTCGCTGCGCAGGAATCTGCAGATCGTCTTCCAGGATCCCTTTTCCTCCCTTTCCCCCCGTTTGTCCGTCGAACAGATCATCGGGGAAGGACTGACCGTGCACGGGATCGGCAGGAACAGGGCGGAGCGCAGGGAGCTGGTGGAAAAGGCCCTGGCCGAAGTCGACCTGCAGCCCGAGATGATTCACCGCTATCCCCATGAATTCTCCGGCGGTCAGCGCCAGCGCATCGCCATCGCCCGGGCCATTGTCCTCCAGCCCGAACTGCTCATTCTCGACGAGCCGACCAGTGCCCTGGACATGACCATCCAGGCCCAGATCATCGAACTGCTCAAACGTCTGCAGCAGCGGTACAACCTGACCTATATCTTCATCAGCCACGATCTGCGGGTTATCCGCTCACTGGCCGACGAGGTGGCGGTCATGCGGGACGGCAGGATTGTCGAGAGCGGCCCGGCGGAAACGGTGTTCACCTCCCCCCGGCACCCGTACACCAGAAAACTGTTCGAGGCGGTTTTTTTCGATCAGCCCGGTCCGTCATGACTCCCAAAGAACTCCTCTCGGCCGAATTTCTGCAAACCGTCAGCACCGGTCCCGGAGTGTACCAGATGCTGGGCAGGAAGGAGGTCCTCTATGTCGGCAAGGCCGTCAACCTGCGGAAAAGACTTGCCTCCTACCGCCGCTGCCGGGAGGCGGAGCATACCCGGACAGGCGTCATGCTGGCCCGGGTCCGCCGCATAGAAACGATCCTGACCACCACGGAAAAAGAGGCGCTGATCCTTGAGGCCTCCCTGATCAAGAAACACCGGCCCCGGTATAACGTCATCCTCCGCGACGACAAGAATTATCCCCTGATCAAGGTCACGGTCAACGATCCCTGGCCCAGGCTGGTCATCACCCGGAAGCGGGTCCGCGACGGCAGCCGCTATTTCGGACCCTTCGCCTCCGCCTCGGCGCTGCGGGAGACCCTGAAGCTGATCCATTCGATCTTTCCCCTGCGCCGCTGTCCCACGGTTCGATCCCGGCCCCGGCCCTGTCTGAATTTTCAGATGGGGCACTGTCTGGCCCCGTGTGCCGACAAGGTCGATGGAAAAAAATACGCCGACATGGTCAAGGGCGCGCTCATGGTGCTGGAAGGGCGCAATCGCGACCTGCTCGCCGCCTTGCGGCGCAACATGAAGGAGGCCGCCGCCGCCCTGCATTTTGAGGAAGCCGCGGCGTTCCGCGACCAGATACAGGGTCTTGAACGGACGCTGGAACGGCAGGTTGTGGCCGCGGGCCATACCCGCGACCAGGATGTCTTCGGCCTGGCCCGCAAGGGCGCCTCGGTCGGCATCGTCATTCTCTTTGTCCGGTCCGGAATGATCAGCGGCGCCCAGACATTTTTCCTGCCCGATCCCATCGGTCCCGACGAGGCGATCCTGGCGGAAACCATACTCCAGTATTACTCCGCCGACCGGCAGCCCCCGACCGAACTGCTGCTGCCGCTTCAACCTGAAGACTCCGGACTGCTG
>JALHJD010000070.1 GCA_022837185.1 Desulfobacteraceae bacterium | reverse complement strand
GCCGTCGCATCCTGTGTGAGGAGATCGAGGGTCAGACGTACCCCGACGGCGGGACCCACGAACAGGCCCTGGGCTACCAGTTCTTCGTCATGCAGTTCTTCCTGCTGGCGGGGATCGTCGCGGCCTCATATGCCTTCAGGCAGGGAACCTGCCGGTACCTGCGCTGGCTCATCCTGGCCCCGGTTGTCCTGTTCTGGGTGCTGTGGACCATGAAGCTGCCCCTCCCGGCCCCCGGCGCCGGGCCTTCGGCAGAGGGGATGTACCAGGGCTGGTTTTTCCCCCTGCTGTTCGTTTTCTGGGGGGTGTATCTGGCGACCGTGGTCCTGAACGTTCTCAAAAAAGACATGCAGCTCGGCATTTTTGAAAGTATCCTGCCGACCATAGCCGCGGTCGGGGCATTTTACGCCGGCAGCACCGCCGCTCCCAGTCTGTCCGCCCATCACGCCTGGTTTTATCTCGCAACCGCGGCCATCGCCACCCTGCACCTGGGGCTTGCCTGGTGGCTGGCCATGGTGGACAGAAAAACGGCCCGCGGCAGCAATGTCTTCATCCTGGCCGGAGCCTGCCTGATCATTCTCACCTCCGCCACCGTTTTCCAACAGAACATCGGATACATCCTGCCCATCTGGTCCGGGAGCGCCCTGGCTCTGGCCCTTCTTTCGGCCTTCCTGCACAATCAGGGGGTCCGGATCACCTCCTACCTCATGCAGACGGCCGCCTGCGCGGCCGCCATTATCTCCGGGGCCGTCCGGGTCCCAAACCCCGTGCCGGCCGCTGCCCTTGCCGGGGCGGCCGCTGTTTTTCTGTTCAGCCTCATCCAGTATCACTGGAGCCGGCAACATCCTCCGGACGGCAGCCATTCAGTGTTTTATTCCAGGATCGACCGCAAAGACCGCGGCCGGGTCATTCTCCTGATCAGCGGCCTGCTGGGGGGATATTACTTTTTCCAGTCTCTGCTGCACGCCCTGCTGGCCCGGCTCAACATCGGACCAGACCACGCCCTGCAGAGCGGTCAGTCCCTCATTATCAACCTCGGGGCCCTGGTGCTGATGGCCCTTGCCCTCAGAAAAAGAAGCCGGGAAATGATGGTGATTGCGGCGCTGGTCGCGGTCATCGGCGCCGGAAAAGTATTTGTTTTCGATATGTTCGGGGTGAAGGGAACGCCGCTGGTGCTCAGTGTTTTTTCAACGGGTCTGGTCGCCGCCTTCGGATCGGCGGTGATGGGCCGCTGGCACAAAAAGGAAGAGGAGGCTGACTGACAGCCTCCTCCTTGTCTTCCGTCCGCGGTATGGAGGGGGATATGGTCAGGCCTGGCTTTCCTTTTTTTCCTGGGCCTGCTTTAATTGCTCATACTGCGCCTTGAGTTCGACATATTCCTGCTCGGCCTTCTTGACGGCCTCATCCTGACGCTGCTTGATTTCCCTGACCTTGGCGTCGATCTTTTCCCTCCTGATCTGCATCCCCGCCGCCCCGAACAGGGTATTGGCCAGGTAGCGGAAGGAAAAGTGCATCAGGGCCACATCATCCTCCCTGATTGCCCGCAGGGTTTCTTCGTCCACTTCATAAGTGTCGAGGAACGAGGAGTTGAAGACGAAATTGCGAAACGAATCCAGATCGGTCGAGGCCATGAAAAACATCCGCTTGGCCGCCTCGCTCAGGGAGGCCTGGTAGCCGAAGGATTTGCGGCGCATGATCAGCCGCAGCCACTCCTTGTTCATCTCATCCCTGGTGTCGACCCCCTGGTCGGCGCGCCATTCCCTGATGGTCCATTCCCTGTCCTCCTCAAAGCCTTTGCAGTGCGGCTCCTTGACAAGGAAAAAAAACTTTTCCTCTTTGGCCTCATTGGTCCCGCCCTCATGAAAATCGGCCATGCCGACGGGATAGTAGCGGCAGGCGGTGGGCCGGTCCGAATACACGGTGCATCCCTCGGGGGTGACGAACGGACAGCCGCCCGTATCGTCGCGCAGCTTGATCTGGACGCCGGGCATGTCCGTTTTTTCCAGGTAGGCCGGCGTGGTATACATGGTGATGAACTCATGGGCCGCCATTCCCAGTCTCCCGCGGAGAATCAGGATGTCATAGGGGGTCAGGACGATCTTGATATTATGACAGCAGGCCGTGAAACAGGAAACGCCCGGGTGACATCGGAACTTGAGCCGACTGTCAAGCGTCAGTTTCTGCGGAAGTATGTTTGATGGGTTCTTGTCCGTGTCTGTAAGAAAACCCTTTTCCTTGGGGGTGCAACCGTCCTCTGCCATGACCTATCCTCGTCCTGTTCAGGTTCATTCATTGTTCAATGCGTAAATTTGATATTCTACCAGATATCGGTGTGCTGTCAAATCCAAAGAAAAGCGGATTTCCCGCCCTTTGCCGATTTGTCCTTTTTTTCCGGATTGTTTGCTGCTTGCCATTTTTTTCAAAAATAATTACTGTCTGGACAAAAAGGAGTGCAGCACCACCGGATGCCAAGCTCCACGCCACGTGATATTTTCCGCGCCATAGCGGCTGAACTGCCAGGGCGCGAGGACCCTCTTTCTCTGTTTATGAAAAAGTTTTTTCGCAAATCCATCGATTTCAGCAAAGTTGCGACCCTCGTCTATCATCTCCCCGACGGGCCATCCCTGTCCGTTGAGATGGAAGGCCTCGAAGATCTCATTGATATTGATATGGAAATCGGCCATATCTGCGATACCTCGGAGATCGACGGCGTCGTTCATTTCTTTCCCAGGGGTAATGCCTGAGTTCCCCCTGCCCTTCTCCAGCTCGGCGTGAGCAGGCTCCCGGCCCGCCGACGCTGCGCGACCACGGGGCGCGGTCCGGCCGCCCCCGCGATTGACCTGCGCCTTGACGGCCACGTCCATACCCGCCTGTGCCGGCACGCTACGGGCTCCATGGAAGACTATGTCCGGGCCGCGATGGCAAAGGGACTTAGGACCATCGTCTTTCTCGAACACCTGGAAGCGGGCATCAGCTATGGAGAGCGGACCTGGCTCACCGAGGAGGATTTTGCCGTGTACTTCGAGGAAGGGCTGCGGCTGCGGAGCATATACGCCGACCGCCTCGCGATCCTGCTCGGCGTCGAGGTTGGATACAATCCCCTTGCCGTGGACATTCTCCAGGACAGGCTGGCCCGCCATCCCTGGGACCGGGTTGGACTCTCCTATCACTTTTTTTTCGACGGCAGGCGCCATCTCAACATGGTCAGCCGCAAGCGGCACAATATTGACGCCCTGGCCGCCATCGGCCCCGACACGGTCGTCGAACACTATTTCTCCCAACTCATCAGTGCCCTGGACTGCTTTGACAATGTCACGGTCCTCTGCCATCTGGACGCCGTCATGCGCCATTCCCCCAGCCTGCGGTTCAATGACTCCCACTGGGAGCAGGTTGAGCGGCTGCTTGACATCGTCCGCCGCAAAAACATCTCCCTGGAAATCAACACCTCCGGCTACGCCCTGCGCAACGAACCGTACCCCGGCCGGCGGATTATCCGCCGGGCCGTCGAACTCGGCATTCCCCTCACCGCCGGTTCGGACGCCCATCACCCGGAGCAGGTCGGCCGCTGCTTCGAGCTTCTGCCCGCCTACCTTTCAGACCTCAGACGGGCAGATCGGCCCCCATCCGCCGAATGACGTTAAACCCGCCGCAGAGAACCAGGCTGTTCTTCCTGCCGACCTGATCCAGCGCCACCTGGACCTCGAAAGAACGGTTCCCGGCGTTGCAGAAAATAATCATGGTCCTGTCGTCCGGCAGTTCCTGGTGCCGGCGGCGGATCTCATTGTAGGGGAGGGCCAGCCATCTGTCCGGGCCGAACTTCCCGACATACGGGGCCGCTTCCTGGGGATGGCGGATGTCCAGGACGACCCAGTCCTGTTCCCGGCTGAAATCGTCCATCCAGGCAAGAAAGCGGTCCGTGTCGACCCGGCGCAGCAGCCCGGCGCACATATTGTCGGCGATGCAGGCGGCGGCGTTGATCGGATCAATGGCCGAGGAAAATGGCGGCGAATAGGCCATCTCCACCGTGATAAAATCCTCGATGACGGCCCCCCGGGCGATGAGCGCCGCCGCTGTATTGATCCGCACCGAGACGGAGTCATTGGCCGGCCCGAATCCCTGCAGTCCGAGCACCTTTCTGGTCTTCCGGTCAAAAACCATCTGGTAGACGGCGACCGCCGCGCCCGGGAAGAAATGCGCCCTGTCGAACGGGGCGCTCAATGAACAGTCCGCGTCAAAGCCTTCGGCGACGGCGGTGTCGTAACTGATGCCGGTGGCAGCGATGCAGCTGTCGAAGGCCTTCATGATGAAACTGCCGACCACACCGTTGAACAGCGACACCCCGCCGGCGATATTGTCGGCCGCGATCCTGCCCTGCCGGTTGGCCAGCGACCCGAAGGGGGCAAAGGTTTCGCGTCCGGTGACCAGGTGCGGCACGGCCACGCAGTCGCCGGCGGCATAGATGTCCGGATCCGAGGTCTGCAGCCTGTTGTTGACCTTGATCCCCCCCCAGGGGGCCACGGCAAGGCCGGCCTCTCTGGCCAGTTCGCTGCGCGGCCGGACCCCGACGGCCATGATCACCAGGTCGGCGTCCAGCGTTCTCTTGCCGGTCTTGACCCCCGTCACCCTGCCGTTGTCGTCCCCCACGATGGCGGTGGCCGACTCACCGGTATAGACCCGGACATCCTTGTCCAGCAGTTGGGTCTTGAGCATGGCCGCGAACTCCCGATCAATGACCCGCGGCAGCAGCTGGGGCATGTATTCGACCAGCGCGGTCTCCACTCCCCACAGATCGGTCAGGGCCTCGGCCATCTCAACGCCGATGGCCCCGCCGCCGACCACCACTGCCTTTGCCACCTGCCCCCGGGCGATCCGCTCTTTTATGTCAATCGCCTTGTGCAGGTTGGCGATCGTAAAGACACCGTCCAGGTCGGTTCCGGGAATCGGCAGATCAACCGGGCTGGAACCCGTGGTCAGCAGCAGCTTGTCATAGGGAAGCCTGCTTTCCTTCCCGGAATCAAGCTGCCGGACATGCACCGTTTTGGCCCGGCGGTCTATGCCCAGGGCCCTTGTCCTGGTCAACACCGTGACGCCTTTGGCGTCGGCGAAAAATTTCTCGTCCCGCACCATGTGAAAACTGGTTGAACGCAGTTCCTTTTCGTCGGACACATCACCGCAGACGTAATAGGGAATGCCGCACCCACCGTAGGAAATAAGATTGTCCTGGTCAACCACGGTCACGTCCCAGCCCGGCTGCAATCGCTTGAGACGGCACGCGGCCTTGGGTCCGGCGGCCACCCCTCCGATGATCAGAATTTTTTTACCCATGTCACCTCCACTATGAGAATTGTTCAATATTTACCGTCCCTGATACAGAAAAATACCCCTGGACTCCGGTCCGTCCGGCCGCGGAAAGCGATGGCCCATGGCGGCCGCCCGGGTCCTCGCCGCTTCACCCGCTATTGACGTTCTTTGCCAGGGGTTCTCCCGGGCGTCGCCCGGTACATGCGAATATTCATTTTCTCAAACGTCACCAGCCCTTCACTGATGACCGGATCAATGACCTCCAGAAACTGCTCGAGCATTGTCCGGGTGTCAACCATCTCGATGATCACCGGAAGATCTTCCGATAATCGCAGGATCGATGTGGTCTTGATCCGGCTGTTGGCTCCGTAGCCCATCATTCCCCGGACAACCGTGGCGCCGGCCACGCCGCACTCCCTCGCCTTGACGACAATCCATTCATAGAGCGGACGGCCGGCATGCCGCGCGCCCTCGCCGATGATGATCCGCAGCAGATATCCTTCCAGGGGCAGATCCATGTTATCTCCATATTCCATAGGCCAGCAGACGGCCGAGAAAAACCATGCCGACCCCGGCCGCAACCTGCCCGCCCGCATACAGCACCGCCAGGTCCAGCCTCCCGTTGCGGAGGAGGGCGAGGGTTTCACTGCCGAAGGTCGAAAAGGTGGTAAAGGATCCAAGCAGGCCGATCAGCAGGAAGGCCCGTGTTTCAACCGAAAAAAAAGACCTGCTTTCCACCATATAGGCCAGTACGCCGATGCAGAAGCAGCCGATGAGATTCACGGCCGCGGTGCCGAACGGGAACATAATGGAGCCCGAACGGTCCTGGACCCAGCCGCTGACCAGATAACGGAGCACGGCGCCGATAAACCCCCCGAGGCCCACGGAGCACAACCTGATGACGATTTCCACGGTGTGCAGCCTAGCGCAATTGTATATCCCCGAGCGGATTCATAATCCTCTCCGACACTGTTTTTTCGGCCTGCCCGTCCATCATCCTGACCGCCGCCTTCTTGACCGCATCCCCGATTGCTTCGGTCACCATGGCGCTGTCGAAGGAAGGTTCGCTGACCGTCCCCCTGATCGGCACGGTGACCGTGGTTTCGGCCAGGGCCCCGTACACCCCTTCGCTGATCAGCTTCCTGGTCAACGGGACCTGAACGGTATAGTCCAGGGATCGATCCAGGCCGACGGACCCGCTCACCACCATGTCGGCATCCGCAATGCGCAGGCGCACCGGTGAGCAGGCGATGCGTCCGGCCTGGCCGGCACAGTAGATCTCCCTGTCCTGCAGGGCCGGCTTCTCCTTGTCCAGGTTGAACCAGGCCAGTAATTCCTTCAGTATACCATTGCTGTCAAGTTGGATATTCCTGACATCAAATACGGCGATGAACGCGGCATCCATCCCGCCGTCCGCATGCAGCGGCCATGAGAAGGAATCAAGGCGGACATCCAGCAGTCCGGAGGGCTTCGCCATCACCCCGAAGAGGGGATGGATGCCGGACAATACCCCGTCAATCAGTGGCTCCCGCAGTTCAACACCGGTCAGTATCCGGCTGTTTTCCGGAATTTTCAGCCGGGGCGGGGTGGCAATGAGGTCGCCGTCGACAGCAGCATCCAGCCGGCCCCCGTTCAGGAGGCCGGCTGCTTCCAGGCGCAGTCTGCCGTCCATCCGGGAAACGGGCACGCGCAAATCCCGTGCCTCCAGACCCGCGCTCCGCAGTTCATCGACCTGAAAACCACCCGCCAACGTCACCGCCAACGGGTCTCCTTTGCCGCCGGCCAGGGGAAAACGAAGATGAAAGGAATCGCTGCGGAGGCCGGCCAGGGAGAGCTCGATATCGAAAAGGGCGCCCAGAAGCGCGCCGAATCGCACCGCATCGGGGACCGCCTCTCCCCTGAGCTCCATGTTATACCGGTCCCCCTCCTGCCGCAGCGTTCCCGTGGCCGTCAGCGCCAGAGGCCGCGACTGGAACCGCAGCGATCTGATGTCGGCCCCGCCGTCGGCCAATTCGTGGATGCCGACGTCCAGTCGTAATTCTTCACGGCTGAGAATTTCCCTGCTTTTGCGGGTGAAACCAAAATCAGCCAGCCGGAGAGAGGCTTCGGTCTCCCTTTCCCCCGCCCCTGCGTCCCGCGTCCGCACCGCCAAGCTTCCGCGGCCGGCCAGACCGGCATCGGCGGCCAGAATGCCAAGCCCCTGCAACAGGGGGGTCAAGCCGCCCAGTTCGAATTCCCCATCCAGATCGGCCCATGCTCCGGCAAAAGGGGTCCGCCAGTCATGGACAATCAGCTCATTGACTGTCATTTCCCCGGCCGCGGCCGTCAGGCTGAGGTTGCGGAGGAAGAGGCGGCGATCGCCGATACCGATCAGGTTGAATCCGGCGCCGGTCCGCAGGAATTCCTCCCGGCGGTCCGTCACCACCAGATCCCGGATGGCGAACCGGGGGATATTTTCATTCACCTGCTGCCGCGTTTCCAGCCGGATTTTGTCATCGGCAAAGACAGCACCCTTCCGTTTCAGGACGAATCCGGCAATTTCACTCTGCAGATCACGAATTTCCGCGCTCCGCCCGTCAAGATACCCTGCCGCCTGGACCTGGAGTTCCCCGGCCATGGCATCCTCATCGGCCATGATTGACCGGTCCCGCAGAAACCGGGCAACGGGCTCAAGCAGCAGGGAAGCGTCCGTGGAATAGCAGCCGTGCAGCGGGGCACCGGCCGGCTTTTCGCCGTTGAAGGCAAGGAACATTTCTCCCAGCCATGTTGTCAGGGCGAACTGCAGGTCAAGCTTTCCTCCCTTTTCCCATATCCACGACCTGGGCGCCTGCACAACGGCCGCCAGGGACAGGTCATGGACAGGAACGACTTCCTCCCCGTCCCGGAAAAGAGTGAAATCATTGATCCGCATGTCGGCATCGATCCGGGTCCGATCATCCTCCATGCTGAATACCCTGCCGTGCGCGGTCAGTTCAGCCTTGCCCAAGCCGTTCCATCCCAGTTGGAACAGCCGGCCCACTTCGGCAAAGGCCTGCTCCAGGTCGGCCGTCGCATCCAGGGTAAACTGGGTCAGATCGCCACGGCCTTGGGCGTGAAAAAACGGCGCGTCCAGGCGCAGAACGTTGACCCTGGCGTCGCGGTCGATTCTTTCCCCGCTCAGCTGCAGGGTCAAAGGACTTGTCCAGGCAAACGGCCGTCCTTCATACAGCCCGCCGAGATTGTCGACGCCGGCGGTGAACTCTATCCCGGTTTTCTCCCGGCTTCGCCGCAGATCAATGGAAAATTTCAGTTCCCCCTGTTCCAGAAAAGCCGCTTCCCGGACCCGCAGCCGCCTGGGAAACTGATCGAACAGGACCGGAAGATGAATGGAGCCGCGGCCTTCAAGCACTATCTCACCGCCGCCGAGCTGCCCGGCGCCGTGCATTTCCCCGGCGTCGCTGACCAGGTTGAACTGCCTGGCCGACCAGCCCCTTGCCGACCAATGCCCATCGTCGACACTGAGATGGATGTTTTCAAACCAGGGACTGTCTTCCCCGAGGAAACCGCCGCTCAGCCTGAGGTCCCGGAAATCCGCCCTGCCGCTCACCCGCATGCCCTCGAACCCCACCGCCTTCAGGTTGCCTTCGGCGGTGAGAATTCCCTCGCCGGTCGGCAAATTCCAGCGCTCCCCTGCCAGCCTCAGAACGTCGCGCACCTGCAGTTCCATGATCGACAGGTCCGCATCGGCGATCATGGTGTCCACCCAGCCGTGCCTGCGGGCGGGGAGGTTGAGCGTGCCTCCCGCCTTGATCATCCCCTGGTTGTGCAGGTCATGGAGACGGAGATCAAAGGTCACCACACCTTCCTCAAGGGTGGCGTCGACCGCGCAGTCCTTGAGCCCTCCGGCGGCCTGTTCGTTCCCGGATGCGATGATCACCCGGCCGTCGCGCAGGTGCTCCAGAACGAATCGGGCGGCCTCCGATGCCGCCCCGGCCCAGTCCTTCCGGCCGAGCGTCGCCGCCCCCCTGGCCAGGGCGGCGATCATGAGACCGTTCCAGTCCGTGAGCACCTTGTCGTCCCTTCCGGGCCGGACGCGGCGCTCCCTGAGCCGGGAGAGCTTCTCCCTGGCGGATTCGAAGATCTCCCGGGCCCTCCCCGGGGAAAGATCCAGTTCGCCGGCCACCTCTTCGGGGCTCCGGGCCAGGTACAGGACGTTGCGCCCCGATCTGGCCTGCGACGCCTCCTCGAGGAAGTTGCCCCCCTTCTCGATACCACAGACCCGGCTGACAAGCGCCCCCTCGACCGGATCGAGGGTCTCCAGGATCTCGGACTCCGTCCACAGGTAGAACCTGCCTTCCTCGCCCTCACTGTCGGCATCCTCGGCACAGAAGAAGGCGCCCCCGGGAGCCTTCAGGTCGCGAAGCACATAGGCGAAGACCTCCCCGGCTGTCTCCGCATACTGCGCCCTCCCCGTCGCCTGGAAGGCTTCCACATAGGCCAGGGAGAGCATGGCCTGGTCGTAGAGCATCTTCTCGAAGTGCGGCAGGAGCCACCGCGCATCCGTGGAGTAGCGGTGGAAGCCGCGGCCGAGCTGGTCGTAGAGGCCGCCCCGTCGCATGGCCTCAAGGCTCTTCTCGACCATCTCGAGGGCGCGGGGCTCGCCGGTGCGCTTCCAATAGCGCAGGAGAAACAGGAAATGATGGGCAGAGGGAAACTTGGGCGCCCCGCCGAACCCCCCGTATCGCTCGTCGAACCGTCCGGCAAGCGATTCGAAGGCCGCACGGCAGGCCCTTTCCCCGGGGAGATCCCCCGCCGGGGATTCCGCGCAGGCGCTCCGCAGGACCTCCATGACCTTCTCGGCAGACCGAAGCACCTCCCTGTGGCGGCTCTTCCAGACGCGCTGGACGCCCCTGATCAGCTCGATCATCCCCATCCGGCCGTGACGGGTCTCCCTCGGGATGTAGGTGCCGGCAAAGAAAGGCTTTCGGTCGGGGGTCATGAGAACGGTCAGCGGCCAGCCGCCGCCGCCCGTCATGATCTGGCAGACGGTCATGTAGATCCCGTCCACGTCGGGCCTCTCCTCGCGGTCGACCTTGACGCAGACGAAGAGCTCGTTCAGGAGGCGCGCCACCTCGGCATCCTCGAAGGACTCGCGGGCCATCACGTGGCACCAGTGGCACGTGGAGTAGCCGACGGAGAGGAAGACGGGCCTGTTCTCCGTCCGGGCCCTCTCGAAGGCCTCGTCTGACCAGGGGTACCAGTCCACGGGATTACGGGCGTGCTGCAGAAGGTAGGGGCTCTTCTCCCGGATGAGCCGGTTCATCCCCCGAGCCGATGGCCTGCCTGCCACGTTCTGCCTCCTCCGGATTTCGTTCACTGCCGCGTCCGGTGCGGGGCAGCGCAGACGGACGTCCGTCCGTCGGAGCGCTCCGCGGCGGGGCCGTTAGGCCGCGGCGCTCTTGAGAAGGGCCGTGAACCGGCGGTTCGCCTCGGCCCAGTTCACGATGTTCCAGAAGGCCTCGACGAACTTCGCCCTCATGTTCCTGTAGTCCAGGTAGTAGGCGTGCTCCCAGACGTCGATCGCCAGGATAACCGGGAGCGCGGGGCACACGTCCACATTGTGCTTTTCGATCTGCATGACGAGCGGCCGGTTCGACATCCGGCACCAGCTCAGCGCGGCCCAGCCAGAGCCCTCGGCGCTCACGGCCGCCTGGGTGAATTCCTTCTGGAACCGCTCGAAGCCGCCGAACTCCTTGTCGATGGCCGCCCCCAGGACGCCCGCGGGCTTCCCGCCGCCGCCCTTGCCCGCCGGCGCCAGGTTCTCCCAGAAAAGGCCGTGCAGCAGGTGCCCGCCGATGTGGAAGGACAGCTCCTTGAGGGCGGCCTTCATGTCGAGCTCGCCCCCGGCCTTCCGGGCCTGCTCGAGCTTCTCGAACAGCGCGTTGGCCCCGGTGACGTAGGCCTGGTGGTGCTTTTCGTGATGGATCCGTAACTGCTCCTCCGACATAAACGGCGCCAACTCCTTGTATCCGTAAGGCAGTTTTGGTAAAGAATAGAAGTGGGGCTTGTCCATGGCATCTCTCCGTCCTTTCCGGGAAGG
>JALHJD010000396.1 GCA_022837185.1 Desulfobacteraceae bacterium | reverse complement strand
AACAGGGACTGCCGGCGAGGTTTGACGAAGTCGAACTGGGAAGTCCAAGTGAACTGATCGAGACTGCGGAAAGCCTAGAACCGGGGGAAATTGTCACGGTGTGGGAAGCAATTGAGAGCAGGGTGCTGCGCCGGAACCTGCGTCTTCGGCGCATCGAGGGAACTCGGTATGATCGCTGCGTATGCCTGTTCGCGCACAAGCGATGGAATCAAAGCTACCGGCAGGTCCAAGAGGGGCGCATTGCTTTGGGGCAGCTACTCCAATACTGCTGGCTAAAGAACAGTCAGCTTCTGCGTTGGCATCACGGCCGCTGGCGGCTCCCAAGGGACATTCACATGCTACTCTCCGCGGGATTTCGGCAGGCCTTTTGTGATGCGGTTGGTTGACGGCACGTCCGTTAGGTATCTTCGGCCAAGTCTTCTGCGGCGAGCGTCTCTCGGGCGGCGTGACGGATGTGCAAGATGCGAACATCGCTGCCGGTGATGGTAAAGAGCGCCTGGTAGACGCCGCTACGGCGGCCATAGAGGAGTTGGCGGATTTCGGGCTCGACCGCATCGTTCTCGGGCGCAAGTCCGCAGCGCTCCGGAGATTCGGTAAGGGAATTCAAGGCATCCACAAATCCATTGAACCAGCGGGCGGCCGCGCCGGGCGCACGCTCGCGAATCCACTCGTAGGCCGCGTCGAGATCCTCAAACGCGGGTGGCTGGATGATGAGGCGGTATTTTTTCATGCCTTGTGGGGAATCTTGTGCTTTTTCCGGAGGCGCTTAAACGCTTCCTCGGCGGGAATCCCCTCACCTCGGGCTATGGAATCGAGGCCGCGTTTGATACCGGCGATGGCCTCGGCGCGATCCACCAGGTCGAGCATGGCCTGATATGAAGCGGCATCCTGCACGACAATTTCGGCCTTGCCGTTAACGGTAAGCACCAGCGGCTGGCCAGTGGCTTTAAGCTGCTCGATGACCTCATTGGTATTGCGTTTGAAGTGGGTCAACGAGTCGATGTCTCGCGTGATATCCATAGCAATGTCCTCGCATCTAATTAGCACTTAATAAGATGCTACCAGGAGAGCGGCCTCAAGTCAAGCGAGAACGGTCGCCGCACCGTGCGGGCCCATGCCGGGCGCGTTGCGGCTCAGATCTATCCTCCCCCCACCCTGGCCAAGGTGCACGTGTCTCCGTGAGCCCAGATCCAGACCTGATTTCGACTTGCAAGCGGCGAAGCGGAGAAGCAGGTGCCACTTTCGCGGCCATTGCTGGCCGGGAACCTACAATGAGCAGCGTTCTTATTGCGTTTTTTCTCGTTTCCCATGCCACCGGGAACTCAAACGTACGGTGGCCTGCCCCCGCCGGGCAGTGAAACACAAGGCGGGCCTACGAACCTGCCACGGGCTGCAAGTCCGTGGCGAAAACCTGCATCGAGGTGAAATGCAACTGGAGTTAGTGAGTTATTTGTTGGTCCGCGCAAGCGGAGTGTATTTGATTTTGGAGTTGTTGATCCTGGCCCTGAATCCGATCCCTGACACCGCTGAGAAATGGTTGGCGAAGAAACGTAATTTCATTCGTCGGCTGAGCTACTACGTAGCGCTCAATATGGCGGTCATCTGGATTTTGACACTCTAGGGCCACG
>JALHJD010000395.1 GCA_022837185.1 Desulfobacteraceae bacterium | reverse complement strand
GGACGGGCCAGACATCTCATCCGGCTGGTTCGCGAACACAATGCCAACGGCGTCATTTATCTGCTGTTCAAGTTCTGCGATCCCCACGCCTTCGACTACCCCTACCTTAAGGAGGCGCTTGAAAAAGAGGGGATTGCGCTTTTGGCCGTGGAAATCGACGACTCCCTGCCCGCCGGAGGTCAGCTCGCGACCCGTTTTGAAGCCTTCTTAGAGATGCTGTGAAAGGAGCCGCTATGACAGACAACACGAAAGACCAAGAGACCAAGCCCGTCAACTACGAAAAGACGATGCGCAACATCATGACGACGTATTACATCGACGCCAAGACGGCCCGCCAGAACAACAAAAAGGTGGCCTGGATCACCAGCGGCGGCCCGGTGGAGCCGCTGATTGCCATGGATGTTATACCCATTTATCCGGAAAACCACGGCGCCATGATCGGCGCCAGCAAGATGGGCGTCGATTTGTGCAAAAAAGCGGAAGAAATGGGCTACTCGAGCGATCTGTGCTCGTACGCCCGCGGCGACATTTCCTGCGCCACCGTGAACGGCGGCCCGATCGGCGGGCTCCCCGAACCGGACATGCTGGTGTGCTGCAACAACATCTGCGGAACCGTTCTCAAGTGGTACGAAATTCAGGCCCGGTATTTCAAGGTGCCGCTTTTCATCTTCGACACGCCCATTGTCCATACGGAATTTACGCCGGAAATGCGAAACTACGTCCAGCGGCAGATGAACGAGTACATTCTCTTTCTGGAAGCAGCCTGCGACCGCAGAATGGATTGGGACCGCATGAAGGAAGTCGGCAAACTCTCCTTCGAAGGCCAGCAGCTCTGGCAGGAGGTTCTGGATACGGCCGTCAACCGGCCCTCGCCCCTCACCGCCTTTGACGCTTTTTTTTATCTGGCCCTGATTGTCACGCTTCGGGGCACGCGGGAAACCGTGGACTTTTACCGGGGGCTCCGCGACGAAATGCGTCGCCGGGCCGCCGAAGGAAAAGGCGCCATCCCGCGGGAACGCTACCGGCTTTTGTGGGACAACCTGCCGATCTGGTACCGCCTCAAATGGCTGTCCCAGGAATTTGCCAAACACGACGCCTGTCTGGTGGCCGACACGTACACCTCGGCCTGGTGCGGTTCTCTGAAATACGTCACCCCCGACGATTTCATCGGATCGGCGGCGGAGTCCTACACGCGCATTTACCTCAATATCGGCGTGGACCAGATGGCCGACATCGTTGTCTCGATGATCGACAAATACGGAGCGGACGGAATCGTCATGCATTCCAACCGGAGCTGCAAGCCTTACTCCTTCGGGCAGTACGACATCCAAAAAATCGTCCGGGAAAAGCGGGGAATTCCTTCGCTGATGCTCGAAGCCGACATGTGCGACGAACGCAATTTTTCCGAAGCGCAGATCCAAACGCGGATTGACGCCTTCATGGAAATGATCCGGGCCGCGAAGGGAGAAAAGTAGCAGGTCCACAGCCGGAGTGACATAAAAGGCAGGGAATGGTCGCGACCATTCCCTGCCTTCAACCTGACAGATGACAACCCAGGCCCAAAGTCAAGGCGCATGATTCATGTGGCAACATGCAACCATCCACCATCCACCATTCACCATCCACTATT
>JALHJD010000069.1 GCA_022837185.1 Desulfobacteraceae bacterium | reverse complement strand
ATGCCGCTGCGGACCTTTTACTGGGTTTCGCAACTGGGGATGCTCCCGGGCACGGCGATCTTCGTCAATGCCGGCAGCCAGATCGGCGCAGTCGACTCCCTTGCCGGGGTCCTCTCGCCGGGCCTGCTTGCTTCGCTGGCCCTCTTAGGCATCTTCCCCCTGACGGTCCGCCGCGGGCTCGGATTTGTCCGCAATCGATACCGTCCGCAACCTGCTGTCCCCAATGCGGCGGACATGACTCCTGCCGATTCACCGCTGGCCTTCCGGCAACGGGAAATCGGTGAACACTGCACCGAATGCGGCGCCTGCCAGCGAGGCTGTGCCTTCCTGACCCGGTACGGTACCCCGAAAAGCATCGTCACCCAGCATGATTTCTCATCATCCCGGAGCCAGGCCATCGCCTATGAATGCAGCCTGTGCGGGCTCTGTACCGCAGTCTGTCCGGAGAAGCTCGATCCGGCCGCCCTGTTCCTCGAAGTCCGCCGCCGCTGCGCCGCGGACGGCAATCTCGATGAATCCGTCTACCGCACCATCCTTGGTTACGAGAAAAAAGGGTACTCACCGCTTTTTTCCTGGTACGGACTGCCGGATGGATGCGACACCATCTTTTTCCCGGGATGCGCCCTGCCGGGCACACGCCCGGCCGTGACCGCCGACCTCTACCGGCGGATCCGGGAGATCATCCCGAGCGTCGGGCTCGTCCTGGACTGCTGCACCAAACCATCCCATGACCTGGGACGGACGGAACGCTTCCAGACGCTCTTCGGCGAGATGCACGCCTATCTCATCAACCGGGGAATCCGGAACGTGGTGACCGCCTGCCCGAACTGCACCAAAATATTCCGTCAATACGGGCTTGGCATGACCGTCCGGACGGTGTACGATCTCCTCCACGCCGGGAGCAAGCCCAATGGTGCCCCGGTTCGCGGAGCTGCCGTCACCGTGCACGATCCCTGCCCGCTGCGCGACGATTCGACCACGCAGCGGGCGGTTCGAGCAATGCTGACCGATATGGGGTACAACGTGGCGGAAATGAAGCATCGCGGCAAGCGGACGGTGTGCTGCGGCGAGGGCGGAACCGTCGGGGCCGTCAACCGGCAACTGGCCGGACAATGGGGGGCGCTCCGCCGGCGCGAATCCGGGGGCCGGCGGATCGTCACCTACTGCGCCGGCTGCACCGGCTATCTGAACCGGGTCGTCCCCACCGTGCACATCGCCGACCTGCTGTATCAGTCCGGATCAGATGGCGGGGGAAAAATCAAGGTTGCCCGGGCGCCGTTGACCTATTGGAACCGGCTCCGGCTGAAACGCGCCATGAGACGGGAAATCCGCCCCGCAGTGCAGCGCACCCGGCCGGCGGACCTGAATGGTCCATCCCTTTCTGCATGACGGACCCGGGCCATTGCCCCGAAGCCAATTTTTTATGCGGTTACCACCGATTGTATCAACCGAGTGAGACATGAACATAGATGAGATATTGAAAAAATCGCGAAACGGCGACGTGCTGTCCCGGCGGGAGCTCATCTTGCTCCTCGACCTGCCGCCGGACAGTCCCGAAGCCTATCTGCTCATGGCCGAGGCAAACCGTGTTTCCAAGGACGTCTCGGGCGGGAAGGCGGAAGTTCACGCCCAGTTCGCGGTCAATCTCGCGCCCTGCGGCTGCGACTGCCTTTTTTGCTCGTTCGCCGGGATCAATAACATTTTCAGCGAGGCCACGGAGCTCACCGCCGTGCAGGCAGTGGCCCGAGCCCTCCGGTTTGAAGCCGACGGGGCAAACGCGGTGTTCATGATGTCCACGGCCCGGTATCCGTTTGAGCGCTTTCTGGAAATTGCCGGGGAAGTGAAAAAAAATCTGCAGCCCGCCACCACCCTGATCGCCAACGTCGGCGACCAGACGCTGAAAAACAGCATCAAGCTGAAAGATGCCGGCTTTGCCGGCGTCTACCATGCCCTGCGCCTGCGCGAAGGTGTTGACACCGGGCTTTCGGCGGCGGGCAGAAAAAGAAGCATTTTCAACTTCAAGGAAGCGGGCCTGGAAGTGGGAACATGCGTGGAGCCCGTGGGGCCTGAACACACCAGCGAGGAGCTGGCCGAAATGATCGAATTCACCGCTTCCGTCAATCCAGCCTACAGCGGGGCGGCGCGGAGGATCTCCATCCCTGGGACTGAAATAGCCGGGCGGGGCATGATCAGCGAGTTGCGGATGGCCCAGATCGTTGCCGTGACCAGGCTGGGCATGCCGCGGACCGTCCCGGGCAACTGCACCCATGAGCCGTGCACCCTGGGCGCCATCGCCGGAGCCAATCTCTTCTGGGCGGAAGCAGGGGCCAATCCCCGGGATATACATGCGAAGACGGAAGAAGGCCGGGGAGTTACCGTGGCCGGCTGCCAGGCTCTTTTTCAGGAAAGCAACTGGGATGTATTGTGCGGACCTTCGCACTTTTACAACCGCGGCGCGCACGGCACGGGACAACGGCAACCCGACCGATCAGCTGCCGATCCGGCAGCAAAGCACGGTCCTGTAATCCCGGTTGGCTGACCTCGAGCCTGTCGGCCTCGGCGCGCCCGGCAGCAGCAATGATAACTCGCCGGGTGCTCATCGCACCTCCTGAAAACCGACGCCGCTGCGGCGCGCAACATACATCCACTGACCAGAACTTATTTTTCCGTATAGGTATACGTATAGACAAACTCCTTGGGATTATAAAAATCCACTGCCTTGCCGCCCACTTCCGCATAGGGGTAGCCGAAGGTGTTGAGGGGGCCGCCGGCCTGGGGAGGATTGAGCACCACATCCCTGCCCTGGGCGATCACCACCCGGTAGGGATCGATGCCGCCCCAGAAAAACTCACGGTATTCCCTGGTCTTTGCATTTTTCAGGTCGAGATTTTCAGTGAGCATGGCCTTGCGGACATCGGCGGGATCAACGGTTACCCAGCCGTAACCGGGAAGAAAGAATTCGGACCAGCAGTGCTGCCAGCCTGTGATGTCCTCCTCTGCTTTTTTTCCGAGCCGGATGCTGAATATTTCCCGGGCCGGCACTCCGGCGGCGCGGCACAAAGCAATGAACACTGAGGAAATGTCCGTGCACTTGCCGCCCGGTTTTTCCAGCAGCAGACAGACATCGCCCTTGCCGCAGCCGATGGTGTCCGGATCGCGGTACATGTTGTCCACCGTCCAGTCATAGATGGCCCTGGCCTTTTCCAGAACAGTCTGCTTGCCGGCGGTGATCGAATCCGCAAGTTGCTTCACCGGGCCGTCTATGGGCCCGAGACTGGTGGCTTGCAGATATTCGGCGTAATCGGCCGGATTCCATGCCGGTTCAACTGCTGGGAAGCCGGTCTGGCGGATTTCCAGGCGCTCCACGGCAAAGGAAAAGGTAAAAGTACGGCTTTTCGCCTCCTTCGGCCATTGGGCGTAGAGTATCGGGGTGCCGAACACGCGGTCTGTATATACCCCGGAAGCGGCAAAATCGCCGGTGACGACAATGTCGGAAACGACCTGATGGGCATCAGAAACCGGATACGGAATCCACAGCCTGGCCTCCCGGCCGGGCTCCTGGGCCGAAAGATCCACACTCAGGGTGACAACCCCGGAACTGCTTTGCCCGCCGAAGGCAATGGATGCCGCGTGAACCATGATGAAAACAAGAAAAATCGCCAGCACTTTTTTCATGAACGTCCTCCATACAGAATGCATTCAACTGCTTCATTGCACGTTAGGGATGCAATGCATTATACAGATCGAAAGACCGGCTAAGCTTCCCTATTTTTTCAAACATAGCATAAGAATAATTGATTTATCAAATAGATAAAATCTATTCAAAGGCCCGTTGCTATTCCTTTCGGTTGTCGGAAGTCTCTCTCCCCCCGCTCAAACTGATGGCCGAGAGCATATCAATCGGAATTATCTATTTGCTTTATCAGTGGTGTTGATTATCATAAAAGCAGTTCAACAGCCCCGGGGCCGACCAGTTCCTTCACCCGGGTACAACCCGCAGATGAGCCAAGGCAATCGCCCCCGGAAATCCGGGACGCAAAAAAACCTTTTTCACCGAGTCCGTCATGCCCCAGCCGCCAAACACCCTTTCCGCCTGCCGGGTTCACAACTCCCTCCCCCTCCCCCCTGTCGAGTCTCTTCTGGAACAGGGGAGCGGCAGCCTCAATGAGGACGTCCTCCTCCAGGGGGGGAACATGTTCGGCGTGTTTGACGGCGCCACCAGCCTGAACAGGGATACCTTCACCGGCGGCCGCACCGGCGGCATGCTCGCCGCCGAATCGGCGGCCCTGGCTTTTCGCCGCAACGGTTCTTCACTGCTCGATCTCGCCGGGCGGGCCAACCGCTCGATCAAGAAGGGCATGGAGGAGCTGAAGGTGGACCTTGACCAGAAAAAAAATCTCTGGTCCACCAGCGCCGCGGTGGTCCGCCTGCATGACGATCACTTCGAATGGTGCCAGATCGGCGACTGTCAGATTCTTGTCCTGTACCGTGACGGATCGCACCGGTTGCTGGAAGATTCCCCCGGCCATGATATCGAGACGCTCTGCCTCTGGAAGGGGCTGACCCCGAAGAATGGCGAGCGCATCAGCGAGGTGCTGGCCGATCAGATCCTCAGCGTCCGCCTGGGAATGAATATTCATTACGGCGTCCTCAACGGGGAAGAGGCGGCGATGCATTTCGTGAACAACGGCAGGGAGGCTCTGGAGGGAATCAGCGACATCCTCCTCTATACCGATGGGCTCGCCCTGCCCCGCAGCGATCCTGAAGAAGACGAAGATCTCGCCGCCTTTGCCGGCCTCTACCGGCGGGGCGGGCTGCGCGCCATTCGGGACCTTGTCCGGCGGGTGGAGCGGGAAGATCCGGCCTGCCACACCTATCCGCGATTCAAAAATCACGACGACATCGGCGCCATTGCCATCCCAGTCAGCCGCTGACCGCCGAAATGGTGCGGAAGACGGTTCAGGCTCAGAGTGATAGAAAAAAAGCGTTGCCGCCTGGACAGGGATGATTGGCAATAATCCGGAGCCATGCCGCGATATTGATGGGGCGACCTGGGACCGCTATGTCCTGCGCCACCCCGGGGCCTGTCCCTATCATCTCCGGGGCTGGCGGCAGATTATTGCCTCCACCTATGGACATATCCCCTGGTACCTGGCCGTGCCGGGGAGTTCATCCGAGCCTGATTCCCCTGTCCGCGGCCTCCTGCCCCTCTTCCTTTTTCACAGCCCGGACAGGAAAGGCCGGCTGATCTCCCTCCCTTTTTTCGACAACGCCGGCCTGCTGGCCGACGATCCAGCGACGGAGAGGAGCCTGCTGGCCGCGGCCCTGGAACTGACCGCCGAGGTCAATGCCGCCCACCTGGAAATTCGCCAGGATCGGCCCGGCCCTTTGCTCGCCCAGGAAGAGCTGGAAGCACTGGCTCCGGGGCTCACCTACCAAGCTCACGGCTTCAAGGTCGGATTGCGCCGCAGCCTCCCGCCCTCGGCCGAGACCCTGTGGGGGCTGCTGCCGGCCAAGGTACGCAACCAGATCCGCAAGGCCCGCCAGTGCGATTGTGCCGGCAGGATCGGCGGCCGGGGGCTCCTGGATGATTTTTACGCCGTTTTTTCCCGGAACATGCGGGATCTTGGCTCGCCGGTTCACTCCAGACGCCTGTTTACCGAAATTTTCCATCACTTTCCCGGGCAGGCCCGGATCATCCTGGTGGAGCGGAAGAAGCAGCCTCTGGCCGCCGCCCTGGTGTTCAGGTTCGGCGAAACCCTCTATAATCCGTGGGCCTCTTCGCTTCGTTCCTTCCGGCCCCTGTGCCCCAACATGCTGCTCTACTGGGAGATGCTTTCCCATGCCTGCGGACAGGGTCTGCGTTTTTTTGATTTTGGGCGTTCCTCGCCCGGAGCCTCAACCTGTGCCTTCAAACTGCAATGGGGAGCGAAAATGCGGCCGCTGACCTGGCATGTCTTCTCCCGCACCGCCGAACCCTGGCTGCCCCAGCGGGAAACCCTGGTCATTGAGTCGTGGAAAAGCCTTAACCTGGCCCTCTCCCGGGAACTGGGGCCCGAGCTCCGGCGCTTTATCAGCCTGTGAGCAGCCTGATGGCCATGAATCCGCCCTCACTCCGCCATGATGACTTCGAGATCGCCCTGCCCATGCCGCTCTTCATGGTGGTCGAAGACGTCGGCTGGTGGCAGGGCCGGGACGGTTCCGCCCACAACGAGCCCTATCGCACCGGTATGACCAGACGCCATTGCCTGGCCGACTACCAGGTGTTGGCCTCCCTCGCCCAACGGATGTCCATGCGGATCCAGTTGGCCATGGTCCTCTGTGAATGGGATCGCACGGACATGCTGCGGCAGGTCCCTTCGGCCACCTGGATGGGCGGGCAATGGAACAATACGAGCAACCGCGGCCCATGGCTCGAGGAAACGGCCGATTTCCTGCGCCGGCACCGGCAGCATCTGGAAATAGGCCTGCACGGGGTCGGGCACGAATACTGGGAGAAAGGAAACATGCAGCGTGCCGAGTTCCATGACGGCGCCGGGATCATGCGGCCGCCCGACGTTGTCCGCAGGCACCTGGAGGCCTTTGGCCTCCTGCTGGAGCAGCATGGGCTCGGGCCGTTTCCGCAATCGTTCGTCCCCCCGGCCCTGCACCACAGCTTCGGCAACGGCGAGGCTTCGATGCAGGCGATCCTTAGCCGCTTCGGCGTCCGCTACCTGTGCACCATCTTTTCCCGGGCCAGGCAGTACGCTCCGCCGCTCTATGAGGGGCTGACCTGGGAGTGCGGAGTGGTGCTGATCGAACGGGGGGAAGCGGCGGTTCCCTGGCACCGTGTCAGTGCGGCACCGCCCCTGTCACTCAACGGACCCGTTGTCAGCCTGCACTGGAGCAATCTCCTCCACCAGGACCCTGAGCGGAACGAAGAGGTCATTGCGCCGTGGGGTGATCTTCTGCTGGCCAGGGCCAACGAGCTGGAAACCTTCCTGGCCCCCGATACGGGCGCCTGCTGGACCCAGTACTGCCATCACTGCCTGGCCGAAGTCCGTGTCCATGGGGCCGGGGTGGAGATCGACCGCGGGCGGCTGCCGGATCTGGCCGCCCTGTCCGGCCCGCTGTATGTCAAGGTCCGCGATCGACACAGCCGGGCATGGGAGGTCCGGGGAGGAAAGATCGTTTCCTCCCGGTTGCAGGGAGACGGCATAACCCTGTACGCAATCCAGCCTAGTCCGGGCCAAAAGCAACTCTATTTCGGCCCGTGCGCCGGGAGGACTTCCTCGTAGACAGCGGCGACCCTGGCAAAGACCTCCCCCCAGTTGCAGGGAGATGTAAGCCGGGCGGCCGCATCCTGATCCGGAGCAGGAGACGCCATGATCCGCCGGACCTGGCGCGCAAGGCATTCAGCCAGCAAGGCTTCCAGCCCGGGCTCGTCTTCAGGGAAGGAGGTATCCACCCCCTTGAGCGGCGGTAGGGGCAGAAGTTTGACCAGATCCGGGTCGCCTGCGCCCAGCAATTCACGGCAGCCGGGCAGGTCGGTGGCCATCACCCGGCAGCCGGAGGCCAGGGCCTCCAGCAGGACCAGTGGCAATCCTTCATAGAAAGAGGGCAGAACAAAGAGATGGCTCTTGCGCAACAGCGCGGCCAACTGCTCCTGGGGCTGCCGGCCGTGGAGGGTGACCCGCCCTGCCAGCCGCCCGGCCAGGGCTTCGCATTCAGCCGCCTCCTCCCCGCTGCCGCTGCCGACCAGGTGCAGATGAACGGACGGATCGTCCAACCTTATCAAAGCGCGGAGCAGCCAGACGACACCCTTGGCGCGGCTCAGCTTGCCCGCGTAGAGAATGTGGACCGGAGGGGCCGGTTCCTTCTCCCCCCAAAAAAATAGGACATCGTCATAGCCGCCGCCCACCACCCTTATGCGACCTTCCGAAATCCGATAGAGGCCGGCGATCTGTTCGGCTTGGTGCGCACTGAGCGCCATGACCAGATCCATGGCCCGGCACGGCTCCTCCACCATCGGCCGCAGGTGAGGACAGTTAAGGTACTGGCGCAGATCGGTCGAATGGCAGGTCACGACCATGGGGAGATCCGGCAGCAGTTGTCTGGCCAGGCTGCTCATCAGCCACAGGTGGTGGGTGTGGATCATCTCCGGCCGGAAGGTTTCCACCGCCTGCCGTATCAGGCGGGCAAAGGCAGCGCGGTACGCCTCGATCTCCCCGGCTCCCAAGTCACGGAACCGGCTGCTGGCATACGGCATCACGTCGCTCATCCCCGGGACGGGAAACGGCAGGTCGCCGCCGTCGAAGGTGACATAGGAGCAATGATCCTCGTCAAGGCAGGAAAGCCGGGGCGGAGTGTTGAGCGGAATGCCGGCAACAAGAAAGTTCTCGTGTCCCGCGGCCGCGGCCTCGCAGATGATGTTCTGCAGGTAGATGCCGCTGCCGGTGCATTCCGGCCGTTGACTCAGGAGGTGGAGTATGCGCATGGGATCAGTTGGGAATCACCCGAACACGGAATCGCCCTGCATCCAATGCATCAGATGCTGATCACCTTGTCGGCCAGTTCCATGGCGGTCACGATATCCAGCATGTTGGTGGTCTCGCCGACCTGTTTTCTCTCCAGGAGGTCGAAATAGGTCAGACAGGTGCCGCAGACCAGGATCTTCAGGCCTGCTTTCTCGTAATCCTTGAGATCAGCAATGACCTCGGAGCCGTCAATGGTCAGCTTGACGCCGTTATTCACAAAGACCAGCCGCCACAGTTCGCTGCCCATTTCCTTGAGGGTGCGCACGAAACTGATCATCAGCTTCAGGCCCAGCTCGTCGTCGCCGAATCCCATGCGGTCGGTGGCGCACAGGACCATGATCTTTTTCCCACTGTCTCCCGATGACAGTCCAGCCTCCTTTGGTTCAGAGGACAGCCCCGATCGGTCTGCCGGCGCGGCAACACAGGTCCCGATGACCAGATAGTCCCCCCCACTCTGTTCAAGGCTCGTCTGATACCCCTGGGATTCCAGGAAGCGCTGGACGTTCTGCTGGGAGGCGGCATTGTCGACCACAATTTTAATGCCCTGCCAGGCTTCCTCCTGCAGGGCTGCCTTTGTCTGCAGCACTGGCGCCGGACAGGCCAGGCCGCGGGCATCGATTTCCTTCAGGCTCACAACTCCTCCGTTCTCATTACGTGTTTCAAGACGGAACAATCGCCGTCCAAAGAGGGGGCAGGAAAGATCAACGAACTGTTTCCCATGAAGCCTTTTACACCACTGATATTTTTTCTGCCGGATCGGCGGAAACTGCACCGATCACAGCGGCCTCGGCAATGCCTCCGGCTTGCAAGGCGCAGACCAGGGCGGCGGCCAGTGATCCCCTGACGCTGATGAGCAGCCCACCCGATGTCTGGGGATCGACAAGCACGTCCTGCAGGGCACGGGGCACGGTTTCGGCACAGGCGATCATTTTTTCACGGAACTCTTTATTTTTGTAGGCCCCGGCGGGAACAAACCCCATATTCGCAAATTCCAGGGCCTCGGCAATGACCGGAACTTTCGCGGATTCGACCCGGACGCTCGTGCCTGAGCCGCAGACCATTTCGGCAAGATGTCCCAGCAGGCCGAAGCCGGTTACATCCGTGCAGGCGCCGACATTAAAGTCCCCCATGATCCGGGCCGCGTCACGGTTCAGCTCCGCCATCAGCCCGGTTACCCTGTCCGTCAGCTCTGCGGACGCCAATCCTGCCTTGATGGCGGTATTGATGATGCCCGTGCCCAGCGCCTTGGTCAGCACCAGTGAGTCTCCGGGCCGCAGGTTTTTTTTGGCCAGTACTTTTGCGGGATGAATGATCCCGGTCACGGACAGGCCGTACTTGAGTTCCTTGTCGACGATGCTGTGGCCGCCGATAAGAACCACCTCGGCTTCTTTGAGCTTGTCTATACCGCCCTGAATAATTTGCCGCAGGACCGTCAGCTCCATTTCCCCGGTCGGAAAGGCAACCAGGTTCATGGCGGTTTTCGGGATTCCGCCCATGGCATAGACATCGCTCAGGGCATTGGCGGCGGCAATCTGCCCGAACCAGTAAGGGTCGTCAACGATGGGCGTGAAAAAATCCACCGTCTGAATCAGCGCGATATCATCGGTAATGCGATACACCCCGGCGTCGTCCGCCCGATCCAGTCCGATAAGGACATTTTCGTCGGTTGGAAACACCAAACCGCACAATGCTCTGTCCAGGTCCCCTGGAGGCAGCTTGGACGCTCAGCCTGAACCGGTTACTGTTTCAGTCAGCCTGGGTTTTCCGGCCTCCCCCATGGGTCTTCTCCTTCTACGTTTTGGTCCTGATCCATCGCCTTTGCCTGGGCACCTGGAATTTTTTCAATCAGCTCGATAATCTGGGTGGCTGGACCGGGATCGGCGAACCACCCGGTCCAGCGGTTGGCCCTGGCGGCTGTAACCGCCGCCTCGGTCAGGTCGCAGTTAGTGGTGCACAATACCGTCAGCAGCCCGGTCAGGGTGTCGCCCGTGCCGTCGATGGCTTCCATGGCGTCAAAAGAGGGCTGATCCACCGTGGCGACCACTTGATCGCCCGGGGTAATATAATCGGGTTGCCCCTTCACCACAAGATGGGCCGCGGCGTTTTCATGCAGGTAAGCACGCCGGATAAGACCCGGCCCGGGGCCGGTACTCCTTGAAAAGATACGCGGCCACCAGCGACCCCAGGACAAAACCGATAATTTCCGGCCGCATGTACTGGACCACCGCCGCCCGGTGCAGGCCGAGCGCCCCGGCAATGTCCCTCTCGAAACAGGCCACGCAAATACCCATGTTGCCCGGGTTGCCAAGCTTCTGCAGCAACGGCGCCAGGATCCCTATGCAGGCCCCCACCCCTATGATTCCCCATCTTGTCGCAAAAACATTTTTCCCCTTCATCAAATTTCTCCTTGCTTATTTTCCTGTCATTGACTCTCTATAGGGGCACAACAATTCACTGGCGTGGTACACATGTTTCCGGCCGCAGAATGGGCAGGGCTCGTCGAGCGCCACCTTTGCATCGAGTATTTTACTGCCTCCTTCGTCAACGACGACCCCCCTGTTTTCCAGGATGCTGAACGCCCGGCTCTCAAACACCTTGCCGGCATCGGGGCAGACAAACAGGAAATTTACATTTTTTGCCATTACATTGATATTCCTCGATAATGCCCCACCATGTCACCCGGAGCCTTCTGGTGCGCTTTTACGTATTATCCAGGGTCTTCATGGAACGTTTTCGGGCTCCTTCAACCAGTCCGCGAAACACCCGGCGCAAATCCTGATCAGTCAGTTTTGCCAGTAATTCCTCTTCAGGGTCCTCTATCGAATCCTCTGGACCGGCATCAATACCATCTGCGGAAGGCTCAGTTGCATCAATAATCCGGAACACGTCCCCGTTGCCGGCATAATATTCCTTCAGCCGGCGGTGGTTTTTCAGCCAG
>JALHJD010000394.1 GCA_022837185.1 Desulfobacteraceae bacterium | reverse complement strand
GCACAGCCGATCCCGACGATTACGCGATGATGCGGGAAGTCATCCTCCGCCGCCTGGAAAAAGGCCGAGAGGAAAACAGCCTGCCCGATCTCCTCCTGCTCGATGGCGGAAAAGGGCAGCTCCGCCTTGCCGAGGAGGCCGCCGCAAGTCTCGGCCTGGCCGAGAGGCTGGACCTGGCGGCCATCGCCAAGGAAAAGCACGGCGAAGGGGAAAAAGTGTTCATACCGGGCAGGAAGAATCCCCTCGGTCTCCCCCGCCATTCGCCGGTCCTGCTCTTTCTCATGCGGGTCAGGGACGAAGCGCATCGGTTCGGTATTTCCCGCCATCGCCGTCTTCGGAACCGCAAAACCCTGCTTTCCGAGATCGACGGCCTGCGGGGCGTCGGCGAACAGCGGAAAAAACTGCTGCTCAAGTCGTTCGGCAGCCTCAGCCGGCTGAAAGAGGCCGGCCCCGCCGACCTGCGTCGGATACCCGGCATCGGTGCCGTCCTGGCCGATTCGATCCACGCCCAGCTCCATGGCGCCGATGAAGCCTGACGAGGACCTGACGGCCCGCCTCAGGCCCGGCTGCATCTGCAAGGGGATCCGGCTCCACCGCATCATCGAGGCCATTGACCAGGGGGCCGCCTCCTTCGGGGAAATAGCCGGGAAAACAGGCATCGGCGGAGGCGGCTGCAAGGGACGGCGATGCGGGGAAAAAGTCAAGGAACTGCTGAGGAGGAAGGAAAACATGGATCAACAACAGCCGCAGGCGGGCATCACCCGCCTGGTGACAGGCGGATACCGGGTCAACACCTACATTGTTTCCTGCCCCGAAACGAAACAGGGCATCATCATCGATCCCGGCGGCGAGGCGGAAAAAATACTGGCAGCCATCGCCGCCCTCGGCGTTCGGATCAGGTATATCTTCAACACCCATGGTCATGCCGACCATATCGTGGCCAACACGGAGCTGCGGCAGGCCCTTGACGCTCCGGTCTGCGTTCATGAAGCCGATGCCGATTTCTTCACCAGGCCGGAGGTACGCGCGGCGGCAAAAAGGGAGCTCGGGCTGGAGGCCCCCGCCGGCGTTGATGTCCGGTTGAAGGACGGGGACAGCATACCGGTCGGCCGGCTTGCCGTCCGGGTCCTCCACACGCCCGGCCATACTCCCGGTTCGTGCTGCTTCCTGGTGGGAGGGGACCTCTTCACCGGCGACACGCTGTTTGTCGGCGATGTCGGGCGCACGGACCTGACGGGCGGATCACTGGAGCTGCTGCTCCGATCGGTCAAGGAAAAAATTCTGCCCCTGCCCCCGGAAACGACAATCCGGCCCGGCCACGATTACGGGGAAACGCCGACCTCGACCCTGGCCTGGGAGATGAAGGAGAACCCGTACATCACCGATTTCATTCTGGCGGCCGAATAGCCCCTGCCGGCTCTCCCGGGGGCTATCGCTCTATTTCATACTTGAAATCAGCTCCGCTCTGGGTGCTCCCCGTTTCTGTTTCCAGAAAAAAACCGCGTCCCAGCTGATAGCGGGTGTTGAAACTGCCCGATTCCCGGAGCAGATTCTTGCCGTAACTTATATAGAGGCTCGGCGTCAGCCAGGTCCCGATGACCAGGGAGAGGTCTTCGCTCGCCCTGCCGGTTTCTATCCTGATATCCTCCACGCCC
>JALHJD010000068.1 GCA_022837185.1 Desulfobacteraceae bacterium | reverse complement strand
ACATCCTCGACATGTCCAAGATCGAATCGGGCAGGATCGAACTGGACCCGCGGGAGACCGACCTGGTCCAGCTGATCGAAGCAGCAGCCGCCGCGTTCAAGCCGGCCCTGGACAAGAAAAAGCTCACCCTCGCCTTTGACTTCAGTCCGGAGTTGCAGCCGGTGTTTGTCGACGAGGACAAGACCCGCCAGATTCTGAACAATCTGCTGTCCAATGCGGTGAAATTCACCGACAAGGGTGGGGTCGTCATCCATGCCCGGCCTTGGCGGGCAGGCGTCGGGCCCGGCGAAGAGCCGCAGTTCATGGAGATCTGCGTGGAGGACACCGGCATCGGCATCAAGCCGGAGGATATGGACAAGCTCTTCGACAAGTTCAGCCAGATCGATGTCTCCACCATCCGCCAGTATGAAGGCACCGGCCTCGGGCTCAGCATTGCCAGAGGCCTGGTCGTCCTCCATAAGGGGGTGATCCGGGTGGAAAGCGAGTTCGGCAAGGGCACCAGGATGTTCTTCACCCTGCCGGTCAGGAAGGAAGTATACGAGAAGCCGGCGAAGCCGGCGATAGACCCCCTGATGGCGGAAAAGCTGGCCCACTATTTCCACAAGCCGGTGGACGCCTTCCTCGCCGAACCGGTTTACGGGGGCAAGTCCATGCGCTGCTGGGAGTTCACCCACTGCGGCCAGACAAGCTGTCCCGCCTATGAGTGCGATGAACACCGATGCTGGCTGATCCCGGGCACACACTCCAAAGGGACCGCGGTGGCCGGGAGCCCTGAAAAGGCCGAATTCTGCAAGGCCTGCGAAGTCGTTGAGCACCTGATTCTCGGGGAGCGGGAAGCGGTTCCCGAACCGCGGGATCCGGCCCGGAAAACGGTGCTCGTCATTGATGACGATCCCGAAGTGATCGAGCTGATCAGAAAAAATATCGGGACGGATTATAACGTCATCGGCGTATCCAACAGTGAAGAGGCCATGGACAGGGTCCTTGCGGTCCGGCCGGATATCATCACCCTGGACATCATGATGCCGGGCAGGAACGGCTGGCAGATCCTGCGGGACCTCAAGGAGAACAGCGCAACCCAGGACATCCCGGTCATCATCCTGTCCATTGTCGATGAGAAGAAAATCGGCTTCAGCCTCGGGGCGACAGAGTACATCGTCAAACCGGTCGACAGGAACATCCTGCTGCACAAGCTGAAAAACCTGAAGAAAATAGCCGGGATCAGGAAAGTACTGGTCGTCGATCAGGACAAGGCGACCCGGGACCAGGTCCTGACCGCGCTGAGCAGGGCCGGCTGCGAGGCCGCCGTCGCGGCTGACAGCGCTTCCGGGCTGTCCGCCATCGAAAGCGTGCAGCCCGACCTGATCGTCCTCAATCTCTCCCTGCCGGATGCGGGCTCCGGATTCGAATTCATCGAAAAAGTGAAAACACTGGATAAAACCCGGGGCATTCCTTTCATCCTGATAACGGAAAGGGACATGGATCCGGAGGAACGTGCACGGCTGGACGGCGGCATCAGGGCGATTCTCAACAAGGGGCTGCTTTCGGAAGAGGACCTCCTGGCGGAACTCAGGGAAGTCATCGGTAAATGGGGAAACTGAATCAATGGGAGACGACATGGGGCAACCCAAAACAATTCTGGTGGTGGACGACAACAGGGACAGCCGCGAACTGGTGGTGAAAATCCTGCGGGCGAAAGGGTATCGGCTCTGTGAGGCGGTTGACGGCGAGGAAGCGCTGGCGCAGGTCGCATCCGAGCGCCCGGACCTTATCCTGATGGACATTTCGCTGCCCAGGATCGACGGTTACGAAGTGACCCGCCGGCTGAAAAGCAGCAGGGAAACCGCCTCAATCCCGATTATCGCCCTTACCGCCCACGCCATGAAAGGGGACAGGGAAAAGGCGATTGCCGCGGGCTGCGAGGATTATATTGCCAAACCGATAGACATCCGCGAGTTTCCCGGGCGGATCGCCGTCTTCCTGCGCAACGGCGGCGACCGGGATCCAGGCCGCCCCTGAGCGGTGCCGCGGCGGGAAAAAGACGGACAGGCCCGAAACAGGCCCCAGGAGCGTGAAAAGATGGCCAAGGTGATGATTGTCGACGACAACGTCGACACGGTCGAACTGCTGACCAAGCGGTTCCGGGCGGAGGGCTACGAGACCGTTGCCGCCCATGACGGGGAGGAGGCGCTGCGCCTGGTCGGCGAGTGCACGCCCGATCTCATCATTCTGGACATCATGATGCCGAAAATCGACGGCTACGAAGTGTGCCGCCGTCTCAAGGAGGATGAGGCAACGCGGCATATTGCCATCCTGATGCTGACCGCCAAGAGCAAGATTCCGGAAAAAGTCAGGGGCCTGGACACCGGAGCGGACAGCTACCTGACCAAACCGTTCGACTACAGCGAACTGGCGGCGGCGGTCAGGTCGCTGCTGGCCCGCCGGAACGCCAGCATGCAGCTGGCGCAGAAGGAAAAGCTGGCCGCCCTCGATCAGATGATGGACGAGGTCTCGCACGAGGTCCGCAATCCGCTGGTGACCATCGGCGGTTTTGCCCGGCGCATAGGCAAAAGCCTGGCCGAGGATGACCCGAACCGGAAATACATCGACATCATTCTCGCCAATGTCGCCTCCCTGGAAAAGATGGTGACCCAGCTGGTGGCGATGAAGAGCGCGACGGTGTCCAATCCGCGCCCGGCGGATGTCAATGCAATCGTCCGGCTGGCCCTGTCCGGTTTCGAACAACGGATAAAGGAAGAAAACATCGTCTTGTCGGTCCGTTTCATGAATGATCCGCCCCGGATTCCCGTCGATCATGACAATCTGGTGACGGCGGTGGCCAATATCATCGAAAATGGTATCGAGGCCATGGAAAGCAGTCCCCGCAGGGAACTATCCGTCTCCACCGGAATGGAGGATGACCGTTTTGTCATTGCCGTCACCGACACCGGCCGGGGAATTCCGCGCGAGGCGCTGAACAATATCTATGACCCGTTTTTTACCTCCAAAATCTATGGTCCGGGTCTCGGGCTGACCTTTGCCCGGAAAACAATCCAGAGCCACGGCGGGTCCATTTCCGTGCACAGCGAGCCGGACCAGGGGAGCTGTTTCACCGTCCGGCTTCCCCTCAAGGCCGCACTCCCGCAAGCCTGATCCGTTTACCTGCCGTCCGGCAGGAATTCACCCCGGAAAGGATCGATTCGTCGCCGGCTTCTTCCCGTTGCAGAAATTTTTTTTAACCAGCCTGTTGACTTCATCTGTTCAATATTATATGGTTGCGCATCGGTCGCTGCTACATTGTGGCACAACGGCTTATCGGGCCCAACGAAAGGAGTGAGGATTAATGATGAAAAAACGAATGTGTTCCTGCGTCATGGCGGCAGCTTTGCTTTTCACGGCATCTGTGACGTGTGCGGCTGAGCCGAAAGAACCCATGGCAAAACTCTGCGGTACCTGTCATCAGGCGGAACCCGGGGTTATGATGGGCTTCCTCGACAATATCTCTCTCAGGGCCGGGAGCGTCCAGATGGATTTTCTGTCCCACAAGGAGGTTGTCAAATTTGATGACCATACCGTTTTGAAAAACGTCCTGTCATTTGAAGATATCAGGAATTACACCAATAAGGGTTTTGCCGTGCACTTTGTCGAGAAAGACGGCGAAAAGCTTGCCTCCTCGATCACCAGGTTTGACGTTTTGAAGACGATTGAAAGCGGTGAGTATAAAGTGGAGAAGCTGACCAGGGAGCAGTTTAACGAGTGGCGGCAGGGGCCGAATACAGTTGTCTATGATGTCCGCCCGCCGATGCTGTACCAGGCCTCGCACATACCCGGGGCCAAATCCCTGCCCGCCCCGGCATTCGACAAGTTGAAAGATACCTTGCCGCGGGACAGGGCAACGCCCATTGTTCTCTATGATGTCGGGGGCTGCCTGAGCCCGACCGTGGCCTTTACCATGAAAAGCATGGGCTACGACTCGGTCGCTATATTCACGGAAGGTTTTCCGGGCTGGGCCAGAACCGATTTCGGCGTGACAACCGTTGACTGGTTGAAACAGGCTGTTGCCGGCGATCTGCCGCACGTGTTGATAGACCTGCGGGACAAGGCGGAGGTGGGCAGCGGTCATATCAAAGGGGCGGTTTCCGTGCCTGTTGCAAGCCTGGAAAGGAACAGGGATACGTTCCCTGAACAGAAGAATGCGCCGATCGTCCTGTATGGCCCGGACAGGGAAAAAGCCGCAGAGACAATTCTTTCCTGGGGCTATCGGGATGTCCGCATTCTGCCGGTAACCTTCGAACAGTGGCAATCAGAAGGCAATCCGGTTGCCATCGGCAAGGCGACGGAAACCATAAGCTATGTGCCGAAACCAAAGCCGGGCACAGTCAGCATTGCCGAGTTTCAACAGGCCGCCGGAGGCGTCCGTCCCGATACCGTACTGATCGACGTAAGAAACCCGGAGGAAGTGGCGAAGGGAAAAATCAGCGGCAGCGTCAATATTCCGGCTGATCTGATCGGCCGGAGAGTGGATGAAATTCCTGCCGGCAAAGATATCATCCTGTTCTGCCCCTCGGGTGTCAGGTCGGAAATGGCTTACAATATCCTGGACCAAAAGGGTGTCAGGAGCCGTTATCTCGACGCGTTCATAACCATCGCCGAAAACGGCGGCTATGAACTCAGGGAGAAATGACGCCCCCGGTCACGCTGATCAGCGAACGGCAAACCATGGGCTGAGCAGGCAAAAACAGTTCCAGTAGACCCATGTTCTGCTTTGATCCGCTCCATTTCAGAATCGCACCTGCAGGCCGGCGCCGAAGCCGTATTCGGAGTGGTAGCGGCCCAGCAGAGAGAAATTACGGGAGACCAGGTAGGCGAGCGTGACGCTGCCCTCCCAATCGTCATGGGTGTCATATTGCGCTTCGCCGGCAAGGTGGAGGCGGGGGGTCAGCTCCAGGGTTTTTTCGAGGAAGACCCGCGCTTCGCCGTCGGTGTCGATCCACAGCCGTGATTCCAGGTTGAACGGCAGCAGGTAATGCAACCCGAGTAGGCCGCGGGCTTCATTGCTTTCGCCCTCGATTCCCTCCAGGTTGAGCCCGGCGAAAACGTCCAGGAACCGGTTCTGATACCTGCGCCAGAGAAAGGTTCCCTCCCATTCGGCATCGTCGACCTCCAGCCATCCGGCTTCCCATTCGGCGGTCAGGATGTTGCGGGTGTCGGCCAGGACCAGGCTCCCTTCGGTCATGTTGCTGAGAAGGGCGGCCTCGCCCCAGAAATACCAGTGGTCCCTGAAGAGGTTGGGGCGGATTGCGGCAACTTCGGGCTCGGCCGCATAGTTTTCGTAGTGCACGGCCCGGGCCATGCCGCTTTCCATGTGGTAGAGCAGGTGGCAGTGGAAAAACCAGTCGCCGGGCTCAACGGCGGCGAATTCAATGACCGTGGTCGACATGGGCGCCACGTCCACCGTGTGCTTGAGGGGGGCGAAGGCGCCCCGGCCGTTGAGCACCCTGAAGAAATGGCCGTGAAGGTGCATGGGGTGGTGCATCATGGTCCGGTTGATCATGATGAAACGGACGACCTCTCCCGCCCGGATGCGGATGAGATCGCTTTCGGCCAGCACCCTGTTGTTGAGCATCCAGACATAGCGCTCCATGTCGCCGTCAAGGGTGAGGCGGATTTCCCGGACCGGCCTGTCGGCGCCAAAGGCCGTCGGCGTGACCGCCGTCAGGTCACGGTAGGGCGTGCCGGGCCGCTCCGGGTCCATGCCGTCAACAGCCAGGGCCTTTGCCGACGAGGCGTCGGCGGCCAGCAGGTGAAAATTTGTTCCGAACCGCCTGCCGGAGGGCGGGGGCGGGGGCTTTATTGCCGTAGTCCGGGCGTCTTCCTTTACCGCCGCGGGAGGCAGGGCGTGTTCCTTCCCCATGGCGTGCGGAGCGGCATGGTCCGCCGCTCCGTGGTCCATGCCGTGCTCGGGCTGAATCAGGGGGGACTCCGGTCCATGATCCGGGTGATCCATTTGCTCCATGCGGTCCCGCGGGGGGCCGCCATGCATGTGCTCCATGTCTTCCATGGCCATCCCCATCATTCCCGGCCGGTCGAAGGTCCCGGCCCTGACCGCCCTGTCGGGCATGCCCATGACTCCGGCCGGGGTCAGGGCAAAAATCTGCCGCAGGCCGTTCCCGTGGTCCATGGAATGGTACATGTTCGGCCGGGGGATGTCCGGGGCGGGATAATAGGGGCCGGAGCCGATCCACACCGAGGCGTACCCGGAGCCGTCATGGGCGGTGGCCCGGAATTCATAGGCGCCGTCCCCGCCGGTTTCGACGAGCACGTCGTAGGTTTCGGCGACGCCGACGAGAAAGCGCTGGCGTCGGACCGGTTCCACATCCTGGCCGTCGGCGGCGATGATGGTCATGGGCCCGCCGGCGAATTCGAGGTGGAAGTAGGTGGTGGAGGAGCCGTTGATGATGCGCAGGCGGACCGTCTCCCCGGGAAGGGCCTCCAGGAAGGATTCGGGCCGGCCGCTGGCCAGAAAACGGTCATAGGCGACATCGGCGATATCCATGGGCGGCATGCGCCGCAGCTCCCGGGTGAAATAGCTGCCGAGCAGGCCGAGGCGGGCCGCCCCCAGGATGCTCTGGCTGCCGCCTTTTTCCAGGGCGTACCACTCGCTGCCGCGCTTCAGGGTTCGCAGCACCGAATGGGGGTTTTCATCGGTCCAGTCCGAGACCAGAATGACATGGTCGCGGTCGGCGTGCAGGCGCTGGTGCTTTGGTTCGATGACGATGGAGCCGTACACCCCGCTCTGTTCCTGCAGGCTGCTGTGGGAGTGATACCAGTAGGTGCCGTGCTGGCGGATGGGAAATTCGTAGACGAAGGCGGCGCCCGGCCTGATCGGCGGAAAGCTGAGATAGGGCACGCCGTCCATGCCGGGCGGCACCAGCACACCGTGCCAGTGGATGGAGGTGTCCTCCTCCATGTTGTTGCGGACCCGGATGCGGGCAAGATCCCCTTCGGCGAACCGCAGGGTGGGACCGGGGATGGAGCCGTTGATGGTCATGCCCGAAGCGGCGCTTTCCGTCATATTGACCGGTTGCCGGTCGATGACGAGATCGTACTCCACCACGGCCGCCTCGGCCCCGGGCAAAAGGAGCAGCAGGGCCGGAAACAGGAAAACCAGGATGAAAGATCTTTTTTCGGCCACCAGTCGGTCCTCCTATTTCCCGGAGCCCGCGGGCGTTGTCCGCGAAGACTCGAGTTCATATCCTTTGGCGACGTGATAGGTCGCCCGGTCGAAAAACAGAGAGATCCTTCTTTCCAGTTCCATGATCGTGTAAATGTCGATGGGCCTGTCCCACATCCCCTGGGAAAGGGCAAATTCCCAGAGGTGTTTCTTGGTCAGGCTCAGGGCGCTGATGACCTCGCTCAAGCCGAAACCTTCCCGCTTTCTGTTCCGGCCGAGATGCATGTAATAGCTGATGATGTTCTGGCCGTGATAGGAGCCGCTCAGCCAGTCGCTGAAATGGGAGATTACCAGAAAGACCCGGTGGTACAGCAGTTCCTGGTCGAAAAGATGATAGGTCGGGGTTGATCTGCTGCCGCGTACATCCTTGAGCCAGAGCCGGGCGATGTGATCGGAACTGGCCTCTATCAGCGCAACCAGTCTGTCGGAGAGCAAATTCCGCCGCTCTTGCATGATCGCTTCATCGGCCGCCAGGGTAAACGAATCGACAATGGCCCAATGATCTTTCTTCCCTTCCAGGTAAGCCTGCAGGGCCTTGCTGTTGGAGGGAAAAGCGAGCCGCGGGACCCGGGTCAGGGGAAAAAAACGGACCGCTTCCGCATCGTCTCCGGCCTGGAGGACGCCGCCGGTCTGCTCCATCTCGAAGGTCAGGAAGAGCAGGTCGCCGTAAAAAGAGTTGGAACATGAATCAACGTCCCGCAGCTGCACGATTCTTCCCTGTATTCCGGTTTCCTCCTCCAGTTCCCGCACCGCCGCATCGAGGATGCTTTCGCCTGTTTCGGCAAAACCGGAGGGCAGGCACCACTTGCCGCGGTAGGGCCTGTTTTTTCTCTTCACCAGCAATACCCGGCGCTCCTCGACCAGGATCATGGAGACCACCGGCAGGGGATTATCGTAAAAGAACACCCTGCACGCGGGACAGTATTCCCGCGGGATGCCGTTTTCCTGTTTTTGCCTGATCCGGCCGCCGCAGTACCGGCAGTATTTTCTTTTCCTGTTGTTCATCCTTCCCCCGACCCCTTGCCGGAGGGGCGCAGACAGACATATACCGTGTCGTTTTTGGTGATGTTGAAAGCCCGCCTGCGGCGCAACATGTCATGCAAATATTCTGCCACAACCGTCCTGATGAACCGGTCATCGAGACCGCAATCCCCGGGGAGGAACAATCTGGTCTTGAAGCAGAGATAACGGATCAGGCCGGGCAGGGAAGCAGTGGTGATCAGGAGTGAATTTGTATATTTTTTTTCGTTGATCTCCAGAAACCAGGGCGAAAGCACCTGTATGCCGTTGGCGCTGGAAAAGGCGGCAAACAGGCTTTCCACGGGGAGGGAAGTGACGGTCCGGCCCAGGTGGCGGGTGAGCAGCAGCTTGAAAATCGCTATGATCTCCGGCATGTGGGGCAGGGTATGGGTCACGGTGATAAAGGTGCCGGCGGGCCGTAGAATCCGGGCAATCTCGGGGACGGCTTCTGGGAAGTAATAGAGGGCGTAGGTACACAGGACAAGATCAAAGGAGGCGTCCGCATACCGTTCGCAGAACACCTGGTCGGAAAGGCAGAATCGGCAGGAATAGCCGGATTCTTCGCAGGACATGATGAAATTTTTTTCACATTCCCCGCAGAGGTCGACCCCGTTGATGACCGCGTCCGGATGAAGTCTGCCGGCCAGGCCCCTGGTGAAAAATCCGTAGGCGCACCCCAGGTCCAGGACATCCCTGCAGTTGCCGAGATCGACATCGTTGAAGGCGAAGTTCCGGATGTCCTGACTGTTGGTGGAATTATTCCGGATGAACCTGCCGGATTCCATGTGCGCCTGGATGTCGCCGAAGATGTCGGCGAACCCCGTTGTCACCTGCATCGGGTCACCTCGATTATCGCCCTCGGAACGGATGGTGTTGACCTGTCCATCGGGTGCGGACCGTTTTGCGGGATTGCCCGTGCCTGAATTGTATCAGCTTGTCCCGCCGATTGCAAAGGGGTGCCCCGAACGGAGCCGGGGAGCTCCTTATCCTCTATGACGGGAATTGTCCTGTGGAGTCGGACAGGGGCAGAGGATGGGAGTCGGCACTGCACCGGCAGAGCGGACCTTGGGCTGCCGGCGCGGGGCCGATCCCTGCCGGGCACTCGGCATGTATGGCATGTTTTTTGAAAGAATAAGGATATCGCGCGTGGGGCGGTCCGCCTGAACGTTCCGGCCGGCGTGAAAAATGGCAAGAAATGGTTTGAGCCGCGGCGGGAGGCCGAAAAGGCTGCGCAATCCCCCCGCGGCATTGCAGGAGGCAACGGAAATGAAGAAAAATATGCACTTGAAAATGAAGAGAATATACAGGGCGATGCTGGTCCTGCTGACCGCTGTCATGCTTGCCTGGACCGCCGCCGCGGAAACGGCGGGCGAACCGGAGGAGCAGCATTCCGACACCTGGATAAAATCCAAACTGGTCACCACCTATACGCTCAACCGGCATCTGAACCCGTTCAACATCACGGTTGATGTCAAAGATGGAGTGGTCACCCTTGAAGGCAAGGTCGATTCTCCGGTTGAACGGGACCTGGCCGTGGAAATCGCCAGGGGGATGACCGGAGTGAGCAGAGTGGACGACAAACTTGCCATCGAATCCGGCGCGGCCGGCGACCCGGCGGAATTGCCTGATTTTTCCCGGCTCGTCGAGGACGCCACGATCACCGCCATGGTCAAGTCACGGCTGCTCTTTAACCGGAACATCCAGGGGATGGATATCAATGTCGATACGTCCAACGGTGAGGTGGTCCTTGACGGCAAGGTCGAATCGGACGCGGTTCGCGATCTTGCCGGACATATTGCCCTGAATACGGCAAATGTCCGCAAGGTGGTCAACAACCTTGAAGTTGCCGGAAAAAAGGAACCGTCAAAACTTGAAGAAGCCGGGAAAATAATCGAGCGGGAGATGTCCGATGCCTGGATCACCGGCAAGGTGAAGGCCGTGCTTCTTTCCAGCAAGGAGGTTGAAGGGGCGGATGTGCAGGTCAGCACCCGGAACAAGGTTGTCACCCTGAAGGGGACGGCGCGAAGCAGGGAGCAGGCGGACCGGATCGTGGCGCTGGCCGCCGATGTTGTGGGCGTGGCCGAGGTTAGGTCGGAACTGGCCGCCGGAGGGCGGTAAATTCCCTGATCACGTTGTACTGGCGGTTTTTGACTGATTCCAGTACAGTGGGAGAGCATTGAGAAAGAGCACTGAGAAAAAATTCCATGTAAAGGAGATCACCATGGGAAAACAATTCATCGTTTCAATTCTTGCGTTGTTGCTGATGGGTTCCCTGACGGCGGGATGCAGCAAGGATCTGGTCGGCGGGGCGGTGCTCGGAGGAGCCGGAGTCGGCGCCGCCTATGAGTACCAGAACAAGAGGCAGATGGACAGGCTGGAGGAAGACTTCAAGGCCGGCCGGATAGACAGGGAGGAATACATCAAGCGCAAGGAGCAGATTTCGAAAGGCTCCATAATTTATTGACCCCGGCCCAGTCCGGGAGGAGAAAAAAAGGCAGCCTGTTCCCCACTGAGGAGCAACAGGCTGCCCTGATCGAATGGCGGCAGAAGACGATGGAGCGGCTCTGCCGGCCAGGGAAAAACGTTACAATTCGGTTACGGTAATCGCCCCTTCCGGGCAGACTTCCACGCAGGTCTCACAGCCCAGGCACTCGTCCATGTTCACCGGATCGGCCTTGCCGTCAACCATTTCCAATACTTGGGCGGGACAGGCATTTACGCATTCTTCGTCGCCGCTGCATTTGTCCTTGTCTACTACTACTTCCCACATGAAATCACCTCCATTGCGATTTGTTGTTGCTTCACTGACCCTATACTATTTTCCGTCGGAATAAAAGTTTTTTTGCTGATGCTCTTTTTTCCGGGAAACTTTTCCGAGCGAACGGGCATATCACCTCCGCGGGCGGCTGTCCGCCCCTCGGGCGGTATGCGGCCCGAACGAACCGGTAGCAACTATATCATACATCCGGTGGAATATGTCCAGCTTTTTGTTTTCTCGACCTGCCGGGACGGGTGCATACTGTTCCCGGAGATGATGCCTGGCCGGCGGCTGCCTGGGTGCCGGGAAACGGCCGTCAGCCGTTCCTGTTCGGGTGGACCGTACTTTCCGCGAAAACAGATAAAAAAACACCGGGCGGCGGCGCCTGGAGAAACTAATCGACCGGAACGAAATACTTCGATTCGTACCAATTACTGTTGATCGGCAGAACGGGTTTGTCAAGTTGTTTTTTGACTTGGGCCCCGAATTGCGGCGGGACCGGCCGGGCACCCGCCCGCCAGAAACCATGCAGAGTGAAACCGGTGCAGGCAGGACGGCCTGATCCCTGCCGCGCGGGGTCAGGCCGTCTCTGGTCCAGCGGGCCGGCGGGGCGCCGGCAGCAGTTACGATCCGTAGCTGTGCAGCCCGGAC
>JALHJD010000067.1 GCA_022837185.1 Desulfobacteraceae bacterium | reverse complement strand
GCAGGGAATCCAGGCCGGCCTGACCGGCGGGCAGCCGCCCGGGAAGCCGGAGGCGGCGGGGGTCGGGAAGGCGGTGCCCAACACGGGCAGGGAGGATTACCTGCGGGCCGTCCGCCGCATCAGGGACTACATAGGCGCCGGCGACACCTATCAGGTCAATTACACCCTCAAACTCAGATTCACCCCCCGGGGGCCGGTTTCCTCCCTCTATGCGAACCTCCGCCGCAATCAGCCGGTGGCCTACGGCGCGTGGATAAGGGAGGGCGGGCGCGACATCCTCAGCTTTTCCCCCGAACTTTTTTTCCGCGCCGCCGGCGGCAGGATAACCGTCAGGCCCATGAAAGGCACGATGCGCCGGGGGGCGACGCTGGAGGAAGATATGCGGAGGCGGGGGGCCCTGGCCGCCGATCTCAAAAACCGGAGCGAAAACGTGATGATCGTCGACCTGCTCCGCAACGATCTCGGCAGGCTTCTGTACGGAACGGGAGGCGGCAGGGTGGAGCCCGGGTCCCTGTTCGATGTTGAGGTCCATGAGACGGTCCTGCAGATGACGTCCACCGTCGACGGCTTTTCCGCCACAGGCGGAATGTTGCCCCTGCGGAACATCCTGGAGGCCCTCTTTCCCTGCGGGTCGGTGACCGGCGCGCCCAAGATCAGGACCATGGAGATCATCCGGGAGCTGGAAAAGGAACCCCGGGGCGTGTATTGCGGTGCTTTGGGCTTCTGCGGCCCGGAGGAGGCGGTGTTCAACGTGCCGATCAGGACGGTGGTGCTTGAGGGCGGCAACGGGGAGATGGGCATCGGTTCCGGCATTGTCCATGATTCCGGGCCGGAGGAGGAATGGCGGGAAAGCCTGCTGAAGGCGCGGTTCCTGACCCGCCCCCGCCCCGATTTTCAGCTCATCGAGACCCTTCTCTGGCATCCCGGAACGGGGTACTGGCTGCTGAATGAACACATGGGGCGGCTGGCCGATTCCGCTGCCTATTTTCTTTTCCCCTTCGACCGGCGGGGGATACTTGAAGCACTTGCCCGGGAGACCAGGGGGGCGGACTCCCCCCGGCGGGTGCGGCTGCTCCTGCACCGGGACGGGAACGTCACCCTCGGCTCAGCGCCGTACAGCGGCCGCCCGGTCGTGCCGGAGGACCGGCCGGAGGTAGAGGACCCTCTGCCGTTTGTCCGTTTTTCGGCGGTGCGGACGAACCGGGACAATGTCCACCTCTACCATAAGACCACCGAACGCAGCCTGTATGACGTCGAGCGCCGCAAGGCCCTGGACGAGGGCTGCCGCGAGGTTTTATTCCTCAACCGTGCAGGCGAGGTGACCGAGGGGAGCATTGCCAGCATTTTTGTCCGGCGCGGCGGACGGCTGCTGACGCCGCCCGTCGGCTGCGGGCTGCTGGCCGGAACGTTCCGGCGCTATCTGCTCGACCGGGGGCTGGCCGTGGAAAGGATACTGTCCAGGGAGGACGTCCATGGGGCGGATGCCGTCTATATCGGCAATTCCGTCACCGGACTGGTGCAGGTCCGGGTCCGGAGAAATTCGGCCTGAACTACTCTTCCTCTTCCAGGAAATCCTTAATTTTTTCGTACAGCGATTCGGGGATTTCCCCGCCGTACATGAACGCCGCGGCCTCCTCGCCGGTGATCTGCTGTTTCACCTCCAGGGGCAGGGAGCGCAGAAAGGCGATCCGGTCAGGATCAGGGTTTGGCTTGGTGTCGGGCATGCGAACCTCGTCTGTTGACTCCAGCGTTGAGATACTGTCCTGCCCCTGCTCATACCGGGATTTTGCCGGAAATGCAAGATCACAGTGGCGGGGCGGAGAATATTGTCCCGGCGCCGCCTGGTTCCGGGGGCTGACGGGGATGGTGCTGAAAACCGTTTCCCTGACGCCATATTTCTGGTAGAAATAATACTTTTGAGCAGCTTTTGACCAGGAATCCATGACCACGCAAACCGAAAAAATCCTGTTCGCCATCCAGGAGGAACTGTTCCGGCAGGAGCGGCGCCAGCTGTCCCCCCTGGCAGCACTGAGCCGCGATGCGGTCCGGCGCCGTCCCGAGACGCTTCAGGGGCATCGCCAGCCTTTCGCCCAGGACGCGGACCGCATCCTGCATTCCAAGGCGTATACGAGGTATATTGACAAAACCCAGGTTTTTTCCCTGATCGACAACGATCACATAACCCACCGGGTGCTGCATGTACAGATGGTGTCCCGCATTGCCCGAACAATCGGACGTTTCCTCGGCCTGAACGAGGACCTGATCGAGGCGGTCGCCCTGGGCCATGACATCGGCCACCCGCCCTTCGGCCATGAGGGGGAGTATATCCTGGCCAGGCTTTGCTGCGATCACGGCCTGGACGTTTTCCAGCACAACCTGCAGAGCATCCAGTTTCTCGAGCGCTTTGAAAAGAAAGGCAAAGGCCTGAACCTCACCCTGCAGGTGCTCGACGGCATCCTGTGCCACGACGGCGAGGTTCATGACAACCGCCTGGCCCCGGCGCGGGGCAAGACCTTCGTCGACTTCGACCGGGAGGTCAGGGGCAAGGGGGTTGAGCCGTTGACCCCGCTGGTCCCGATGACCCTGGAGGGCTGTGTGGTCCGGCTGTCCGATACCATCGCCTATATCGGCCGGGATATCGAGGACGCCATTGAACTGGAACTGATCGACCGTAGGGAGATTCCGGCGGAATGCGGCAGGCTGCTCGGCACCAGCAACGGGACCATTGTCTATACACTGGTCACCGACCTGGTGGCCCATTCGCGGCACGTGCGCGCGCCCGCCGGCCCCGGGGACAGGGAGCATGACTGGATCGGCTTCAGCCCGGAGGCGGCGGAGGCGATGCAGCGGCTGAAAAGGTTCAACTACGAGCGGATTTACCGGAACCCGGCGTTCAAGCCCGACTACGACAAGATCCGCACCTGTTATGTCATGCTGTTCGACCATTACCTCCGCCTCCTGCGGGAACAGGGCCCGGCCGACGGGCTCGGCGGCGGCCTGGTCAACTCGATGACCGACGAGTATCTCGCCGCCCATGCGCCGGCCGCCATCGTCAGGGACTATATCGCCGGGATGACCGATGAGTTTTTCTTGCGGCAGGCCGGGGCCATAGGCTGCCAAATCCCGGAGCGCAGATGCTTGCCAGGCTGAAAATTCTGGTGCCGGGCGAAAGCACCCGGACCATATTCATTGCCGCCTGCATCGGCCTGATGGCCGGGGGAGTGATCATCCTCTTCCGGGAGTCGCTGGAACTGGTGCACCAGGTTATTTTTGTCCGGGGCTCGGAGCTGCTCCGCATCAACGAGGGCGGCTGGCGCAGGCTGCTGCTGCCGCTGCTGCCGCTGACCGGCGCGGTTCTGCTTATCCCTCTTTCCCTGATGTTTCCGGGCAAGGTCAACGGCTATGCCTTCCCCAGGTTTCTCCGGCGGGTCAACCTGGAGAACGGCGTCATCGAGGGCAAGAACATCTTCATCAAGATTCTCGCCACCGCCCTGACCATCGGTTCAGGCAATTCGGCCGGGGTCGAGGGGACGATTGCCCAGATCGGCGGTGCGCTCGGCTCCAAGGTCGGGCAGACCATGCGGGTTTCCGGCAAGCGGATGAAGGTGTATATCGCCGCCGGCTGCGCCGGGGGCATCGCCGGCATTTTCAACGCCCCCATTGCCGGGATATTTTTTGCAGCGGAGATCGTGCTGCTGGGAAGCTACGAGATTTCCTCCTTTGCCGCCCTGGTCATCGCCTCGGCCGCGGCAACCGTGGTGTCCAGGGCGTATTACGGCGAGTTCCCGGCATTCCCGATTCCCGATTATCAGGTGGTCAATCCGTTCGTCGAATTTCCGCTGTACATCCTCATGGCCCTGATCATCGGGATTCTGGCGGTGGTCCACATCCGGTTTTTTTACCTGGTCCGCGACCGGTTCAGGGAGTTGAAGGTCCATCCGCTGGTCAAGCCGCTCATCGGCGCGCTCCTGGTCGGGATCATCGGCATCGGCTTTCCCCAGGTCATGGGCGACGGCTACACGTATATTGAAAGGACTCTGGCCGGAGAGGGGCTGATCTGGGTCATGCTGGCCCTGGTCGTGCTCAAGTCGGTGGCCACGGCCATAACCCTGGGATCGGGCGGGGCCGGCGGCATTTTCGCCCCGGCGCTGTTCATCGGTGCCGTTATCGGAGGAGCTTTCGGCTCCGTCATGCACCTGCTGCTGCCCCAGTACACCGCCAATCCGGGTGCCTATGCCACGGTCGGCATCGGCGCCTTTCTGGCCGCTTCCACCCATGCGCCGATGACGGCCATCTTCCTCCTCTTCGAGATGACCGGCAACTACCTGATCATCATTCCGATCATGATCACCTCGATTCTCGGCAGCAGCATCGCCAAGAGTCTGTATCAGGATTCCATTGATACCGTTGATTTTACCCGCGAGGGGATCAATATCCACGAGGGGCGGGAAGTGGCGATCATGAAGTCGATCAAGGTGGGCAAGGCGATCACCGAGGAGGTTGATTTCATCAGTGAGAATGCCAATATCAACCACCTCCTGCAGCTGTTCCGCCTGGCCAAGGACAGCTTCTATTTTCCGGTGGTCAACAGCAAGGGGCGCATGGTCGGCGTCGTTTCCATGCAGGATGTCAAAAATATCCTCCATGACGAGAAGCAGCGGGTGTGCTACCTGGTCGGCGCCATCTGCAGCCGGGACGTTATCCAGCTGACCCCGGACGACAATCTCTACGACGCCATGCAATTGTTCGATCTCAAGGGCATCGAGGAAATCCCGGTGGTGGAAAGTCATGAGGATCCGTGGGTGCTGGGCATGATCAAGCGAAGGGACGTGATCACCGCCTACAACCACGAGGTCCTGAAGCGCGGCATCAGCGAGAAGGAGGAGAACTTCCGGGTGCTGTGTTCGACTTCTTGAGCAAGTCGGCAGTCTGGAGCTTCCCGGCTGGCGCCGGGAGGTGGGAGGTGCGGGGTGCGAGGTTTTGAGTTTGGAGCCTTCGGCTCACGGGGGAAACCCTTCTCCCTGGGGAGAAGGTGCCCGAAGGGCGGATGAGGGGGATTCCCCTGACACCCTGCAGGCTGAACACCTGAACCGTTCACCTGGATGGCAGAGGAATTTTCGATTTCGATTAGTCGTAGGTTGGGGTGAGCCTGGCGAACCCCAACGTAACCGATCGAAATTGTTGGGCTTCGCCAGGCTCACTCCAACCTGCGCGACAGATCTCGATTTCGATCAGCAACAATAACCAACAGCGAAGCTGCAAACACTTTCTGGCTTCTGTCCTCTGTCTTTCTGACTTCTGGTATGCTGCCGCCTGCCGACTCCCGGCGCAGCCGGGCCCCTATTGGGTTACGATATTCCCGGTTTCCCGGGTCGAGTAGCCGCCCATTTTTTCCACTTTCTTCTTGAACGGGTTCGAATTGATGATGTTCAGGAGCTGCATGATCCCGGGAGTGGTCATGAATTCCGTCGGGATGAGCAGGTCGTAGCGCTCCTCGGTGACCGGGATGAAATCGAGCTGCAGGGCCCGGGCCGCGGCCATGATGCCGAGTCCGGCATCGGCCTTGCCGGACAGGACCGCCACCGCCACCGACATGTGGGTGTACTCTTCAAAGTCATAGCCCCGGATTCCCGCCGCAGACAGACCGGCCCTGTCCAGTTCGTAATCGAGCAGCACCCTGGTGCCCGAGCCGCCCTGGCGGTTGACAAAGGTGACGTCGCCGCGCAGCAGGTCCTCCACCCCCCGGATATTTTTAGGGTTGCCGGATCGTACCATGAAACCCTGCTGCCGGTGGACCAGGGTGAGCAGGGTGACATCCTGGCCGTTCAGATACTGCCTGATGTAGCTGGTATTGTATTCGCCGGTGGCCGGGTCCAGGAGATGGGAGCCCGCCACATGGGTCATGCCGGACTTGACGGCCATGATGCCGCCCAGGGAGCCGACATGGGTGGAGGCCAGGGGATAGGCCGGGTCGCTCCGTTTCAGGAAGTCATGGATCACGTCCAGGGTCAGGTCGTGACTGCCCGTGCACAGGATCGTGCGCTCGACCTGGTCCAGGGGGCGCAGCAGTTCCAGGGCGACCACGGCGCCCTTGTTTTCCCCCTCGGAGGAAGCGGGGATGCGCAGGATGGTGTTGGCGCGGGTGATGGTGGTAATGGCCCCGGCCCCTTTTTTCAGGGGCAGGGTCACGAACCGGGAGCCGATTCTGCCGGTGATCATCCGGCGGAATTCCTCCATGCCGCCGCTCGAGGGCATGTTCTTGCCCAGCACCGCGGTGATCAATTTTTTCTCGGGCAGGGCCAGGCCCTGCATACGGGCCAGCAGGGGCTGGACGAACTGCTCGCAGGAGATCAGGGAGGAAACGGGATAGCCGGGGTTGCCGATCACGGGCTTTCCCCCGATGACCCCGAGGATGGTCGGCTTGCCGGGCATGATGGTGACGCCGTGGATAAGGACCTCGCCCAGCTCCTCGATGATGCGGACCGTATAATCGGCGCTGCCCGCGGAAGAGCCGGCATTGATCATGATCATGTCCGCCTCGGAATCGACGGCTGCCCGCAGGTGTTGCTTGATGGTGTCGTAGTCGTCGCGGATGATGGGGCTGACCGTGGGGATCGCGCCGGCCCGGGCCGCCAGCGCGGCCAGCATCCCGGAATTGGACTCGATGGTTTTGCCGGGCGGGGGGGCGATGTCCGCTTCGCTGCCGTCGATCAGTTCGTTGCCGGTGGGGATGATCATCACCCGCGGTTTCCTGCGCACCCAGACGGTGGGGCACCCCGCGGTCAGCAGCGCGCCGATGTCGGCCGGGCCGAGCAGGTGGTTGGTCGGGTAGAGCTGTTCGGTGGCGACGATATCCTCTCCCACCTTGCGCACGTTCTGCCAGGGATAGACCGGGGCCCGGATGACGATCTCCCGGTCCTGGTTCCGGAACAGGACGTTTTCTATCATGATCACGGCATTCATGCCCTCCGGCAGGGGCTGCCCGGTATTGACCGGGATCGCCTGGCCCTCGGCCGCCCGCAGGGTGACGGGTGTTTCATCCGAGGCGCCGAATGTGTGGGCGGCCTCGACCGCCAGACCGTCCATGGCCGCCGCGTGAAAGGATGGGGCCGAAAGGCGGGCGCCGACCGGCCGGGAAGTTATCCGGCCGTCGGCCTCGCGGCTGGGGATTTCCTCCTCGCCGGTGCGGCAGCCGGAAAATGTCTTCTCCAATATGTCCCTGGCAACGTCCAGGGGCTCCATCTTGAGATAAATTTTTCGTTTCATGGGAACAGCATGACCTCAGCGGGTTCTCCCCGGTCAAGGCCCTCGGTGTCGCGGTTGATGATGAGCAGACCGTCCGCCCTGACCAGGGGGTTGAGCAGACCGGACTTGCCGTAGAGAGGGACGGCCCTGGGAGGGGAGTCGGCATCCTCGCCCCATTCCAGCGCGACCCTGACGAAATCCTCGCGGCCGATGGTGGAGGGGATCTGTTCCGCCGTGACCGCACGGATCAGCCGCAGACCGGATGTGAGGCCGGCGCCGCCCAGTTTGCGCAACAGGGGACGGACGAAAAGATGAAAGACGACGATGGCCGAGCCGACATGGCCGGGAAGCCCGAAAAGGGCGGCATTGCCCGTTTTGGCCAGAATCGTTGGCTTGCCGGGGCGGATGGACACCCCGTGGGCCAGCACCTCGGAGCCGTCGAGTTGCTCCAGGGTCTGCAGGGTAAAATCCCTCCGGCCCACGGAACTTCCCCCGGACAGCAGGACCATGTCCGCCGGCAGGGCGAGAGCCCTCCGGCAGGCGGCCAGCATGGACCCGGCATCATCGCCGATGATGCCGAGGGGAACGGCGATGCCGCCGCATTCCTCGACCAGGGCGGCCAGGGTGGTTGAATTGATGTCACGGATCTTGCCGGGTTCCGGCTGCCGGCACGGCTCAGCCAGTTCGTCGCCGGTGCTGATTATCGCCGCCACGGGCTTGCGGGCGACCTGCAGTTCAATGATGCCGAAACCGGCCAGAACTCCGAGGTCCTGCGGACGCAACTGCTGTCCCTTTTGCAGCACCGTCGCCCCCGGGGGGAAATCCTCGCCGGCCCTGATGATGTTTTCTCCCGGAGCGACCGGTCGAAAGATTTCCACCGTGCCCGTATCCGGTTGATTGGTGTACTCGACCATGACGACGCCGTCTGCGTTTACGGGCAGCTCCCCGCCGGTCCAGATTATCGCCGCCTGACCGGGAGCCAGCGTCAGGTCCGCGCCGCTCCGCCCCATGACGATCTCCCCGGCAATGTTCAGCAGGGCCGGTTCCGATTCGCTGCAGCCGAAGGTGTCCCTGGCCCGGACCGCAAAGCCGTCCATGGTGGAACGGGAAAAAGGAGGCAGCGGCTCGGGAGCGGTGACATCGGCGGCCAGAATCCGGCCAAGTCCTTTTGCCAGGGGAATGATCTCGGCATCGAGGGGGGCGAACCTGTCGTAGAGTTCAAGGAAATCCCTTGAGCTGATGAGGCGGAAGAAGTTTTTCATAGATGTCTGTGTACCGGAGGAAGAAGCGGTCAGTGGATCGGCTGATCGACCACCCCGAGGACCTTGGCCAGGATGCGTTTTTTGTCTTCATCCGGCGGCTCGGGGTCGGTCCAGGCGATGAACTGCTCGGTGACCCGCAGAACATTCCCCTGGTCCTCCTTGCATTTCTCGCAGATGGCCTCGGCCTGGTCCCGGTACATGATGATCTTGCTGGCGGGATCGCCGTTTTGGTCGACAGCGGCCATTTTGCGGCAGCCGCAGTCCAGGCGGATAACCGCGACGCCGACGGCGTCCGGGCTGCCTTCCAGGATCCCTTCGATCATGGCGAGTTCCCCTTTTTCAGGGTTCCATTTTCGTTGCTTGGACATGAAATTGCCGTATTTGCTGTATGTTTCGCTCGGGTCTGTCTCTGCCTGCCCGGCGCCGGATCTCTTGAGCGCATGGCGCAGCGCGCATTGTATCCAGTCTATTCGCATCATGCGACGGCGGTCAATACAAATTTTTTTCATTCTCAGGCGGCTGTGAATATGTCTTAAATTTTTGCTCATTATTTCAGGTAGTTGTCCCTGGGTTGATCGGGGCGGGAATCGGCCATATTTTAGCTTGACAAACCCAATCCGCTTCGATAAGAGAGATACCATTGTCGTTATAATGGGTTGGTGACGCGCTTGCCCGTGCGGGAAAAGCATCATCCCCATCCTTATTTATCGCAGGAGGGACAAATCATGTGGGAGATTATTGTTGACAAGGATAAATGCGCGGGTGACGAAGAGTGCGTAAACGCCTGCCCGGCACAGGTTTATGAAATGGTGGACGGCAAGGCCGAACCGGTGGAGCCCGATGAGTGTCTGGGATGCGAAACCTGCGTCGAGGTTTGCCCCGAAGGCGCCATTACCGTAACCGAAGTCTGATCCGCGCCTGATCCGCGCGGAGGGATTGATGATAAGCCCATCCCCGATCGGGGATGGGCTTATGTCGTTTTTAGGGTTCATGGCCTGGCGGAAAAAAAGATGGTCCTCCCGGCTGAAGCCGGGGGTGAACAGAGGCGTGCATTTATTTGCCGCTCCCCTGCTGTGGACGATGGTCGGCTCGGTTCTGATGACGAGGGGCTGGGAATGGATCGGCGCTGGCGGGAACATCTGGTACATTGCTGCGGCCCTGGCGGCCGGCACCCTGAAATCCCTCTGGATTCTCGACAAAACGGCGCGGCGGGCCATTGATCGTATCGTCAAACTGCGGGACGGGACATGCCTGGGGGCGATTTACTCCTGGAAAACTTGGGTGCTGGCGGTTATCATGATTGCCAGCGGCATTCTGCTGCGAACGGTGTCCGACCCGGGTCCCGTTCTCGGCGCGGTATATCTGGCGGTCGGCTGGGCCCTCCTTTTTTCCAGCCGGCTCGGCTGGCTCGCCTGGTCCCGGTGGATAAGAAATTAACAGAAAAACGGTTCATTTGATTCCATCATTCAACAGGGTTGAAATCAGCAGGTCGGCCCTGCGCCATAATTTCAGGCTGTGCCGGAAAATGGCCGGCGGGGCCGGGATCATGCCCATGGTCAAGGCCGACGCCTACGGGCACGGCATGATTGAGTGCGCCCGGATTTTTGCCGCCGAAGGCGCCGCGGCCTTCGGGGTGGCAGAAGCGCGCGAGGGCATTCTGCTCCGCGAGGCCGGGATTGAGCAGCCTGTTTTCGTTGTAGTCGGCACCGTGCCCGAAATCATTCCGGCGGTTCTCCGCCACCGCCTCACCCCGGTCGTGGTCGACGAGGCCATCCTGCCCGAGCTTTCGCGCCAGGCCGTGGAGCTGGGCCTGCGCGTCGGCATCCACATCAAGGTGGACGCGGGCATGGGGCGCCAGGGGCTGCCGCCCGCCGATGTCCCGGCATTTGTCCGGCGGATTCGCGCAACCCCGGCCCTCACCCTGGAGGGGATCATGGCCCATTTTCCCATGGCCGATGCGCCCGATTCGCCCAATACCCTTGGGGTTTTTGCCCGGTTTGAGGCCATGATCCGGGAAATCGGCGATGAACTGCCGGCCGGATGCCGCCTGCACATCGCCAATTCCGGCGCCTTGTTTCATTTCAACCGGACAGTCCTGCATATGTCCAGGCCGGGGATCGCCCTCTATGGATGCTATCCCGAGGGTGAGCCGCACCTGCCGCTCCCGGACGGCGAAGAGCTGCATCCCGCCATGCGGTTTCTCACCCGGGTGATCCAGGTCAGAAGGGTGCCAACCGGCACCGGGCTGGGATACGGCCAGACCTGCGTCACCGGCAGGGAGACGATTCTCGCCGTTCTGCCCCTGGGCTATGAGGACGGCTATCTGCGCCGGCTCTCCAACCGGGCGCAGGTCCTCATCCATGGACGGCGTGCCCCGGTTGTGGGCCGGGTATCCATGAACCTGACGCTGGTCGATGTGACGGACCTCGGCGGCCGGGCAGCGCCGGGCGACGAAGTGGTTCTGCTGGGGAGGCAGGGCGGGGAGTCCATCGGCGCCGATGAGGTTGCCGACTGGATGGAGACCATAAGCTACGAGGTGCTGTGTCTGTTCGGCAACCTGAACGACCGGTATTATGTCGATTGACGGTTCGCTACGGGAAGGCATGAGAGAATAATTTCGCCCGCCCAGGGCTTTTCGATTTTGCAAGGATTGGCATGATCAAATCACAGTTGAAGGAGCGGCTTGATGCCTGTTTTGCCCGGGGGGTCCGGGAAGGATTGTGGTCCGCGGAGGGGGCCGGCAGGTATGTCCTCGAGGTTCCGCGGCACGAAGGGCAGGGGGACTTTTCCACCAACCTGGCCCTGGTGGTCGCCGGCCTGGAGAAGCGCAAGCCCAGGGATGTCGCCGCCCGGCTGGCTGCCATGTTTTCGCCGGAGGATGAACTGGTTGCCAGGGTGGAGATAGCCGGTCCGGGCTTTGTCAATTTTTTCCTCCGCGACCGGGTATGGAGTTCGGTAATCCCGCCGGTCTGCGCCCAGGGTGAGCGCTTCGGCCTGGAGAACGTCGGCGCCGGCATGAAGGTGATGGTGGAATTCGTCAGCGCCAATCCGACCGGTCCGCTGAGCATCGGCCACGGGCGCAACGCCATTCTCGGCGACGCCATCGCCCGCCTGCTCGAGGCGGTGGGCTATGACGTGACCCGGGAATATTATTTCAATGACGCCGGCCGGCAGATGCGGGTCCTGGGCGAGT
>JALHJD010000393.1 GCA_022837185.1 Desulfobacteraceae bacterium | reverse complement strand
GGGGCGGGTGGTGAAAATGGTCAGCTTCCGGTCAAGGCCGTCAATCTGAAAGTCGCAGCTCAGGCCGCTGCTCCTGCCGATCCAGTTGCGCTGCATGGTCACCACTTTTTCCGGCCAGCCGGTCAGGTTGTCCAGGTCGGAGAGCAATTCATCGGCGTAAGCGGTTATCTTGAAGAACCAGCCGTGCATGGTGCGGGGCACGACCGGCTGGTCGCACCGCCAGCAGCTGCCGTCGATGACCTGTTCCCTGGCCAGGACGGTCTGGCAGGATTCGCACCAGTTGACGGTCGTTTCCTTGCGGTAGGCAAGCCCCCGTTCCAGCATGCGGAGAAATATCACCTGTTCCCATCGGTAATAATCGGGGTCGCAGGTCGCCAGTTCCCGGTCCCAGTCATAGCTGAGGCCCATGGCCTGCAACTGATTGCGCATATACGCTATGTTGTCGTAGGTCCAGCTTGCCGGGTGCACTCCCTGCTTGAGGGCGGCGTTTTCAGCGGGCAGTCCGAAGGCATCCCATCCCATCGGGTGCATGACGTTGAAGCCTCGCATCCGCTTGTACCGCGCGATGACGTCGCCGATGCTGTAGTTCCGCACATGGCCCATGTGAATCCGGCCGGAGGGGTAGGGGAACATCTCCAGGACATAGTATTTTCTGCGTCCAGGTTCGGCGGCAGCCCTGTATGGCCTGGCTGCAGCCCACTGTTGCTGCCATTTGGCCTCAACGGCCTTGAAGTCGTATTTTTCGCTGCTGTGGTTTTCCATGGTCAGATGTCTTCTTCATCCCCACGATCATGCACGCTATGCGCACGGGGCGTTTGCATGTTGGAATAAGATTCAAACGAGGTGTACTCGGCAAGAAAGGTCAATTTAATCGTTCCTATGGGTCCGTTCCGCTGCTTGCCGACAATGATCTCTGCAAGGCCGCGGTTGGGGTTGTCTTCAGCGGGCTTGTACACCTCGTCTCGGTAGATGAAAATGATCACGTCGGCATCCTGCTCAATGGCGCCTGATTCGCGCAGATCGGCAAGCTTGGGCCGCTTGTCCGGCCGGCTCTCCAGGCTGCGGTTGAGCTGGGACAAAGCCAGGACGGGAACTTCAAGCTCCTTGGCCATGGCCTTGAGGGACCTGGAGATTTCACTGATCTCCTGCGCCCTGTTCTCTATGTTGCCCCGGCCCCGCATCAGCTGCAGGTAATCCACGACAACCAGCCCGAGGTTGTGTTCGGATTTGAGTCGCCTTGCCTTGGCCCGCATTTCCAGGACGGAGATGCCGGCGGAATCATCGATGTAAATGGGTGCGTCGGCAAGAATGCCGGTGGCCCGCGTCAGGTGAGGCCAGTCCCTGGGCTTCAGCCGGCCGGTTCTGATCCGCTGCGAATCAATGCGGCCGATGGAGCAGAGCATGCGCAGGGCCAACTGGTCCATGGACATTTCAAGGCTGAACACCGCCACCGGGATTTTGTCGACTATGGCCGAATTCTGGACGATGTTCATGGCCAGGGCCGTTTTGCCCATGCTCGGGCGGGCGGCAAGGATAATCAGGTCGGAAGGCTGGAGGCCGGCGGTCATATGGTCAAGGTCGTTGAATCCGGTGGCCACGCCGGTGACATGCTCCTTGCGCTCGAACAGCTTCTCGATCCGTTCAAACGCCCGGGGGACGATTTTGGC
>JALHJD010000066.1:3523-15325 GCA_022837185.1 Desulfobacteraceae bacterium | reverse complement strand
CATCTGACTTCTGAAATGCTGATGACTGCAGACGCTTGGTCCTGCACGCTCCCCCGCCGGCACTCCAGGTGCCATTCCTGCCCGGATCGGCAACTGAAAATTATTTATCTTACCTTTATGCACCCCAAATGGCAACGGCCAATCCATGACAAAACAACAAAGCGCTGCCCCCCAACCGGCTCAAGGCCGGCCCCCTCCTCCGCCGTGATTGAACGGCTCGGGTCTCCAGCGTTTCGCCTTTTGCGAAGCGCCTCCAATTACATCTCCGTAATTTCCACTATTCCTCTCCGCCGAGGAATATGATATATTTTTATTCACATATCAATTTTTATGCGTCAAACAATGATTGGACAAAACAGCAACCGGGACGAATGGGAATCGACCTTTCAGGCCATACCCGACATAGTTGTCATCCTGGACCCCGAGTACAGGATCTCCAGAATCAACCGGGCCGGGTACGACCTGTTCAAGGCGGTCCTCCCTGAACCTGCCGGTAGGCCCTGCCATGAACTGTTCGGCGGCGGAGTCTGCTTCTGTGCCGAGTGCGGCGGACAAAAACAGGGAGGGAAATTCACTCCCCATGCCCTGGAGATGCATCACGAACGGCTGGACAGAACTTTTTCGCTTACCGTCACTCCGGTGGCGAACGAAGGAGGCGGGGTCAACTTTGTCGTCCTGGTTGCCCGGGACATAACCAACGCGAAAAAATTGGAGCAGCAACTCATCCTCTCGGAAAAAATGACCACCATCGCCGGACTGGCGGCCGGCGTAGCCCATGAGATCAACACCCCGCTCAGCGCCATTCTCCAGTCCATTCAGGTGGTGCAGAGCCTGCTGGAACCCTCTTTCGCTGAAAATCGAAGGACGGCCCGGGAATGCGGCCTGGATCTGGAGCAGGTCAACCACTATTTCCAGCGCATGGAACTGGATTTCTTCCTGGACGGCATCAGAAATTCCGCCCTCAACGCCTCCCGGATCATCAACACCCTCCTTGATTTCAGCCGGCCGCGGAAGGGCGATCTGCAGGAAGTCGACATCAACCGGCTCCTCGACAACTCCCTTGAACTGGCTCGGGCCGATTACAACCTGAAGAAAAAATACGATATCCTCAATATCGCGATCCACCGGGAATACGGCCCGGACCTGCCCCCGGTAAGCTGTGTTCCCATGGAGATTGAACAGGTTGTTCTGAATCTGGCCAAAAACGCGGTTCAGGCCATGGCTGATCATCCCTCCGGGATGCATTCCCGCATCACCCTCAGAACCATGATGGAGCAAGAGGGAACAATCCGCGTGGAGGTGGAAGACAACGGCCCCGGAATCGAGGAGTCGGAGCGGGAGCATATTTTCGACCCCTTTTACACCACCAGGGAAATAGGCGCCGGCACGGGACTGGGACTATCGGTCGCCCGTGCCATCGTGCAGGAAAAGCATGGCGGCAGGATCCTGGTCGAATCAGGACGGGAAGGGGGCGCCAGGTTTGTGGTCTTGCTTCCTGTCTGCCAGAAAGTATAAAAATGAACGCCATGCCCAAAAGACCCGGAGCCCTTGGTTACCGCGTTGATGGGGCCGCGGCCTGCCCGGGGGTGAACGAAATCATGAGAATTCAGGTATGAGGGGAACCACCCGGCCGACACAAGGCAAACTGATCCTGGTTGCCGACGATAACGACCTGATGCGGAAAAGCCTCGCCACCCTGCTCAAAAGTCTGGGATACAGGGTGATCACGGCGGAAAACGGCAGCGAATGCCTCCGGCGGTACCGCGAAAACCAGCCGGATCTCATGCTCCTCGACCTGCGCATGCCGCACATGGACGGCATGGACGTGCTGGAGGATATCCGTGCGGACCTGGAGACCTTTCCCGTCATCATCATTTCCGGGGAAGGCACCCTGACCGACGCCATCAAAACCCTGAAGCTCGGCGCCTGGGACTACCTGATCAAGCCCATCAAGGACACTTCGCTCCTGGAGCATGCAATGATCAGGGTGTTCGAGCGGGCGAACCTGATCGCGGAGAACAGGCATTATCAGGAGTACCTCGAGGCGGAGATCCAGAAAAGGATCGCGGTGCTGCACCACGCCCAGAAAATGGAGGCCATCGGGACCCTTGCCGGCGGCATCGCCCATGATTTCAACAACATCCTGGCGATCATAACGGGCTACACCCAGATGGCCATTGCCGGGATCGATCCCGGCAGCCAGGCCGGCCGGGATCTGGACCAGGTGCTCAGCGCCTGCAACCGGGCCTCGGAACTGGTCAAGCAGATTCTTACTTTCAGCAGGCAGGAGGAGCAGGAAGTCCAGCCGGTGCGGGTCCAGTTCCTGCTCAAGGAGTCGATAAAACTCCTGAAATCAATTTTTCCCGCCACCATCGAATTCCGGGAATTCATTGATGCGGAGTGCAGACCGATCATGGCCGATCCGGTTCAGGTCAACCAGATCATCATGAACATGGCAACCAATGCCAAGCAGGCGATGGGCGATCAGGGCGGGATCCTGAGCTTCTCCCTCCGCGAGGTCGACCATGTTCCGGACGAGTTCTATCTGCAGACAACCTCCTTGGCACCGGAACGGTTCCTGCAGTTGAGCATCGCCGACACCGGCCGCGGGATTGACCGAGAGGACCTGCAGCGGATCTTCGAACCCTTTTACACCACCAAGCCCATCGGCGAGGGCACCGGCCTCGGCCTGTCGGTGGTCCATGGCATCGTCAAAAGTCTGAACGGGGACATCAAGGTCCACAGCACCAGGGGGAAGGGATCGCGGTTTGAATTGATTTTTCCGACGGTGGATGCGGAAATGTCCCGCTGCACGTTTGAGGCGGTTTCCGCGCCGGGAGGCAGCGAGCGAATTCTTGTCGTTGACGATGAGGCCGAACTGGTTCGACTGCTGGATAGAATGCTTCGCGACCTGGGCTACGACGTCCGGCCCTATACGGACAGCAGCGAGGCCCTCCGGGAGTTCCTGGCCGACCCCGATGGCTATGACCTTGTCCTGACCGACATGACAATGCCCAATCTGACAGGGAAAGACCTGTCCCAACGGATCCTGGCCAGGAGGCCCGACATGCCGGTGGTTGTCTGTACGGGTTTCAGTGAAATAATGGACCGGGAGGAAGCCCTCTCCATCGGCGTGCGGGAGTACGTGATGAAGCCGGTGGTCAAGCATGAATTATCCGAAGTTATCAGGAGGGTCCTGGATGGCTGCTCATATCCTTGTCGTCGACGATGACCAGCAGCTTTGCGGCATGCTGGTCGAACATCTCCGCAGATCCGGCTACGAAGCTGTCGGCGTAAACACCCTGCGCGACGGGATCAAGCTTGCCCGGTCCCACGTCTGCGATGTCATTTTTCTTGACGTGCAGATGCCCGACGGCAACGGACTCGACCACCTGTCACGATTCAAGAATGTCCCCTCCGCTCCCGAGGTCATTATCATTACCGGCAAGGGCGACCCCAACGGCGCCCAGCAGGCCATCTCCAGCGGGGCCTGGAGTTATATCGAAAAACCGCATGTGGTGCGCGACCTGCTGCTGCATCTAACCAGGGCCCTGCAGTACCGGGAAGAAAAAAAGCGCATTAAAACCGTTCCCGTAGCCCTGAAACGGGACAATATCATCGGCAGCAGCCCACAGATCAAGGTATGCCTGGACCAGACCGCCAAGGCGGCCGGCTGCGACGCCAGTGTCCTGATAACCGGCGAGACCGGAACCGGCAAGGAAATTTTTGCCAGGGCCATCCATGAAAACAGCCACCGGGCGGGCGGCCGCTTCGTGGTGGTGGATTGCGCCACCATGCCGGAAAACCTCATTGAGAGCACCCTGTTCGGCTATACCAAAGGCGCCTTTACCGGCGCCGACCTGTCCCGGGACGGACTGATCAAACATGCCGACGGCGGCACCCTTTTCCTGGACGAAATCGGCGAACTGCCGCTGTCGATGCAAAAGGCCTTTCTCCGGGTTCTGCAGGAACACAGTTATCGGCCCGTCGGCGGAACCACGGAGATGAAAAGCAACTTCAGGGTCATCGCCGCCACCAACAGGGACCTGACCGAACGGGTCCAGAACGGCAATTTTCGCAGCGATCTTTTTTTCCGCCTGCAGGGGATCCGCATCGAACTGCCGCCGCTCCGGGAACGGATTGAGGATATCAAGGAACTGACAATCCATTATGTCGAACAACTCTGTGGCCGATACGGGCTGCAAAGCAAGGGCATCGCCCCGGACTTCATCGGCGCCCTCTCCACCTACCACTGGCCCGGCAACGTCAGGGAGCTCTTTCAGGTTTTGGAGCATGTGCTCGCCCAGGCGGCAGACCATCCCACCCTCTTTGCCAGGCACCTTCCCGACCATTTGCGCGTCCTCCAGGCCCAGGCAGGCATTCAGGCTTCCCCGGGTGGCGGCCCCGCAGCGCCCGCTCCCCAGGCCGGCAACACGTTTCTTCCGTGGCGCGAATATAAAAGGCATTTGGAAAAATCATACATCCGGGATCTTCTGCTCCACGCCGGGGGCAACGTCACCAAGGCATGCCGGACCTCGGGTCTTTCCAGAACCCGCCTGTACCAGCTCATGAAAAAATACGGCATCTCGTTCTGACCGTGCGTCCGGCGGCTCACCTCCTCGAAGCCGACCCGGTATGCCGGCCGGCGACGTAATTCTTGAATAACTTGACTATGGATCAGAAGAATTATTTAATACCCTTGGTCAACCCGGAATTCTCCGCACCCCGCGCGGCCCGAACACATTTCCGGCGGGTGCAAGGCCTTATTGAACCCTATTTGTGATTTCCAAAAAGCCCACCAACGCAGCCAGCCGGCATCCGCGGCGATTTGCCCCCATCCCCTGTTCATCCGGGATCGCTGCCTTCCTTCTGTGCCTTGTGCTGTCGCCCCTTGGATGGGCCCCTTCCGCAGCCATGGCCGGCGGGCCGATCCTGAGCGCGGCGGAGACCGACTATCCGCCCTTCAGCATTGTCGACGCCGACGGCCGTGCCGAAGGTTTTGCCGTGGAACTGCTCCGCGCCGCCCTGGCCGCCATGGATCGGGAAGTTACCTTCCGAACCGGGACCTGGGCCGACGTACGGGGCTGGCTTGAGCGGGGAGAAATCCAGGCCCTGCCCCTGGTGGGCCGCACCCCCGAGCGGGAAGCCATTTTCGACTTCACCTTTCCCTACATGTCGCTGCACGGGGCCATCGTGGTCCGCCAGGACAATCAGGACATTCATGGCCTGGGTGACCTGCGCGGCCGCCGGGTCGCCGTGATGAAAGGCGACAATGCCGAGGAATTCCTCAGGCGCGGGGACCGCGCCATGGAAATTTTCACCACCCCTTCCTTTGAAGACGCCCTGCGCGAACTGGCCGAAGGCGGATACGATGCCGTGGTCACCCAGCGCCTGGTTGCCCTGCGCCTGATTCAGGAAACCGGGCTGACCAATCTGCGGGTCCTGGACAAACCCGTTGAGGGCTTTCGCCAGGATTTCTGTTTCGCCGTCAGGGATGGGGACCGCACCACCCTGGCGTTATTGAACGAAGGGCTTGCCATCGTCATGGCGGACGGCACCTACCGCCATCTCCACGCCAAGTGGTTCGCCGCCCTGCAGCTCCCCCTGCACCGGCGCATCGTGGTCGGCGGCGACCATGATTATCCTCCCTTTGAATTTCTTGATGAAAACGGCCACCCCTCGGGCTTTGCCACGGAGCTCACCCGCGCCATTGCCCGCGAACTTGACCTCGACATCGAGTTCCGGCTCGGGCCCTGGTCGGAGACCATCAAAAGACTGGAGAACGGGGAAATCGACGTTGTCCAGGGGATGTTTTATACGCACCAGCGCGACCTGAAATTCGACTTCACCCAGCCCTATGCGGCCAATCATTACGTCAGCGTGGTGCGCAAGGGCGAGCTGCCGCCGCCCGTCACCGCTGATGATCTGAAAGGCCTGCGGATCGTTATCCAGCGCGATGACGTCGTCCAGGATTTTCTCCAGGAAAAAGGCTACGGCGATCAGATATCGTTTGCCGAAACCCAGGAGGACGCCCTGCGGCAGCTTGCCGAGGGCCGGCACGACTGCGCCGTTGTTGTCCGAATCACCGCCCTGCATCTGCGCAACGAGTTCGGCTGGAACCATCTGGACCTGGGCCGGCGGCCGATTTTCGAATCGGAGTACGCCTATGCGGTCCGCGACGGTCAGAAAGCGCTCCTGGCCCAGTTCAGCGAAGGGCTGAAAATCGTCGAGGCCAACGGCGAGTACCGTCGTCTTTACGAAAAATGGCTTGGCGTGTACCAGGAACCGGACCTTTCGCTGCTCACCGCCGTCCGGCGGCTGCTGCTGGTTCTCATTCCCCTGGGCCTCATCCTGCTCGGTTCCTTTCTCTGGTCATGGTCCCTGCGCCGGCAGGTTGCCAGGCAGACCATGGCCCTGCGGCAAAGCGAGGAATTCCAGCGGGCGATGATCGCCTGTTCACCGGTGGCGCTGTACAGCATCAATCTCCAGGGCAAAGTGCTGACCTGGAACAGCTCGGCGGAGCGGATCTATCAGTGGCCCGCCGTGGAGGTCATCGGCGGGGACCTGCCCATCATTCCCGAGGAGCGGCGGGACGATTTCGCGGCCATGATGCAGGAGGTGCTGGAGGGCGACGGGTTCTCGGGCCGGGAAGTGGTCCGGAAAAGGAAGGACGGCAGCCTGGTGCGGGTCAGTCTTTCCATTGCTCCGGTCCGCGACTCCCGGGGCAGGGTCATCGGCGTCATGGGCGCCGCGGAGGACATCACCGAACGCAAAAAGGCCGAGGAAGCGCTCCGTCACAGCGAGGAACTGCTGCGCGACATGGGCAGAGTGGCCAGGATCGGGGGCTGGGAGTTCGATCCGGCAACGGGCAGAGGAAGTTGGACCGAGGAGACCGCGAGAATCCATGACCTCGACCCTGCCGGGGAAGCCTCCCTGGAGATCGGACTGGGTGTCTACCATGAAAAGTCGCGCGCCAGGATCGTTCAGGCCCTGGAAGAAGCCGCTTCATCCGCCAGGCCCTTTGATCTCGAACTCGAACTGATCACCGCCAGAGGGTCGCGCAAATGGGTGCGCACCATCGGCAAGCCGGTCCTCCAGGACAACAGGGTGGTAATGGTTCGGGGATCCATGCAGGATATCACCGATCGCGTCCGCCTGGAGGCCCAGCTCCTCCAGGCCCAGAAGATGGAATCAGTCGGCCGGCTGGCCGGAGGCGTGGCCCATGACTACAACAACATGCTCAGCGTCATCATCGGCTATGCCGAAATGGCCCTGGATAAAGTTCCCGCCGGCACCCCGCTCCATGAAGACCTGCGCGAAATACTGAACGCCGGCAAGCGGTCCGCGGAAATCACCCGGCAATTGCTTGCCTTCGCCCGCAAACAGACGGTCAACCCCAGGGTGCTGGACCTGAACGCCACCGTGGAAGGGATGCTGAAGATGCTGCGCCGCCTCCTGGGCGAGGACCTTGACCTGACCTGGCAGCCGGCGGCCGGATTATGGCCGGTGAAAATCGACCCCACCCAGGTCGACCAGATCCTTGCCAACCTCTGCGTCAACGCCCGGGACGCAATCAAGGGAGTGGGCAAGGTCACCCTGGAGACGGGCAACGTGACCTTTGACGAGAACTACTGCGCCGACCACGCCGGGTTCACCCCCGGCGACTTTGTCCTCCTGGCCGTCAGCGACAACGGCCGCGGCATGGACAGTGAAACCCTCGACATGATTTTCGAGCCGTTTTTCACCACCAAGGAGCCGGGGCGAGGAACAGGACTGGGGCTGGCCACGGTCTACGGCATCGTCAAGCAGAACAACGGCTTCATCAACGCCTACAGTGAACCCGGAGCAGGAACAACCTTCAAGATTTATCTGCCCCGCCATGCTGATGGGATCGCGGAAAGGAAAAAGGACCGCGCCCCGGCACCGGGTATGGGCAGGGGGGAAACCATCCTCCTGGTGGAGGACGAACCGACGATTCTGCAGATGAGCAGGACCATGCTGGAACGGCTCGGCTACCGGGTCCTGGCGGCAAACACCGCCGCCGCGGCAATGGCATTGGCGGAGGAAAATGCCGGCTCCATTGATTTGCTGATCACCGATGTCGTCATGCCGGAAATGAACGGCCGGGAACTGGCCGGACGGTTGGAGGCCTTCTGCCCGAATCTCAGGGTCCTGTTCATGTCCGGCTACACGGCGAACGTGATCGCCCGCCACGGGGTCCTGGACAAGGGGCTGTTTTTTATCCAGAAGCCCTTCTCGCGGGAACAGCTGGCCGCCAATGTCCGTCTTGTCCTGGACCGGTAACGGCAGCCGGTTTTCCTTCCCCTCCTCCCGCCGGGCCGGGATCACCGACCCTCTGTCTCACCATCTCCGCGGGGTCATGGCCTCCGGAAAAAATTTTCTGAACCGCCCGGCCCGCTTTGTCTATCCGATTTCCCGCTCCCAGGATGCCAGGGCTTCCAGGGCCAGCCGGGCCCGGATGAGACCGCGGTCCCGCTTCCTTGTTTTTCCGGACAGCGGCGGGAACAGGCCGAAATTGACATTCGAAGGCTGGAAACAGTCGGGCTGCGTGGCCGTCAGATGACGGATCAGGGCGCCGTGGGCGGTCGCCGGCGGCGGCACCATGGGTTTCCCGCCCAAAGCCGTCCGGGCGGCGTTGATGCCGGCCAGCAGGCCCATGGCCGTTGATTCGACGTATCCCTCAACTCCGGTGAGCTGACCGGCCAGCAGCAGCCGGGGCCGTTTTTTCAACTGCAGAGTCGGCTCCAGGACCAGGGGAGCGCAGACGAACGTATTGCGGTGAATGGAGCCCAGCCGGACGAATTCGGCCTCCTCCAACCCGGGAATGGTCCGGAAGACCCGCTTCTGCTCCGGATAGGTGAGCTTGGTCTGAAAACCGACCAGGTTGTACAGGGTGCGATCAAGGTTCTCCGCCCGCAGCTGGACCACCGCGTAAGGGGTCTCCCCTGTCCGGGGATCGGGAAGGCCGACCGGCTTCATGGGGCCGAAGCGAAGGGTCTGTTCGCCCCGCTCCAGCATCACCTCGATGGGCAGGCAGCCCTCGAAGTACCTGGGATCCTCGAAATCCTTCAGGGGGACCCTGGCTGCGCCGCCCAGGAGGCGGAGAAATTCCCTGTACTGCGCCTCATTCAGCGGACAGTTGAGATAGTCGCCCGGCCCGTCGTCCCAGCGGGATTTACGGTAGACGATATCCATATTCAGGGACTCGGCGGCAACGATGGGGGCGATGGCATCGTAAAAGGCGAGATTCCGGGAGCCGGCCAGCCGGGCCAGGTTCTCGGCCAGGCCGCCGGCGGTGAGCGGACCCGTGGCCAGGATCACCGGACATTCCCCTTCCGGGGGCAGGGACCGGACTTCTTCGCGGACGACGTTGATCAGCGGATGGGCAAGAATGCACTCGGTCACCCGGCCCGCGAACCTGCTGCGGTCAACCGCCAGGGCCTTGCCGGCGGGGACGGCCGTGGCATCGGCGGCCTGCATGATCAGGGAGCCGAGCCGCCGCATTTCCTCCTTCAGCAGGCCGACGGCCGAGGCCGGATCATTGGAGCGCAGGGAATTGGAGCACACCAGTTCGGCCAGCAGCTCCGACTCGTGGGCGGGGCTGAAGCGAAGCGGCTTCATTTCGTGCAGATCGACGCGGACGCCGCGTTGCGCCACCTGCCAGGCCGCCTCGCACCCCGCCAGGCCGCCGCCGATGATCGTCACCCGGGGCGGAGTCATCGGAGAATGGTCACCTCGAGCCTCTGCCTGCCCCAGGCAAGAGCCCTGCGGTGGGAGTCAAAATAGAGGTCAAGCCGGTCCGGCCCCTTGATGGCGGATCCCCTGTCGCTGACCACTCCCCAACCGTATCCGGGGATGTGCATCCGGGTCCCGAAGGGGTAATAGCCGGTGTCCGCGGCGATGGTTCCGTCCCGCGGCAGCCAGAGCCAGGGAAAAACAAGCCGGAACGGAATCATCCAGGGACGGGTCAGGCTGTCGACCGAAAAGAGCCCCGGAGACGGTTCGACGGGCCGGTCGCCCGCGGCCGTCAGGCCGCTGTACGACCGGCCCGCGTCCGGTCCCGCATTGACATACCGGTTCCAGACGTCGAGCCGCAGATACTTCCAGTTCCCCCGCTCCCAGGAACAGCACTGACCGCAGCCGCAGTAGGCCGTGGTCTCCATGATCCGGGTATCCTGCCGGGCACAGCCCCCGCAGGTCAAAAGAATCAGCAGCAGCAGGCAGAAACGGATCATTTTCTCGCAACGGCATGGCGGCCGGGGTATCCGCGGCCTCGTCCATTTCGCCATGGGCCGGGATTGACCGGTCGCATGATTAATACCGATAGTACTCCGGCTTGAAAGGGCCCTTTGTGTCAACCCCGATGTACCTGGCCTGTTCCGGGGTGAGCCTGGTCAGATGCGCCCCGATCTTCTGCAGGTGCAGCATGGCGACCTTCTCGTCCAGTTTCTTGGGAAGGAAGTACACCTTTCTGTCGTAGTTCTCCGCATTCCGCCACAGTTCGATCTGGGCCAGAACCTGGTTGGTGAAGGAATTGGACATGACGAAACTGGGATGGCCGGTGGCGCAGCCCAGGTTGACCAGCCGGCCCTCCGCCAGAACGATCAGCCGCTTGCCGTCCGGGAAGATGACGTGATCGACTTGGGGTTTGATGTTTTCCCACACCAGTTCCCGAATGCCGGCGATGTCGATCTCGGCGTCGAAGTGGCCGATGTTGCAGACGATGGCCTGATCCTTCATCACATCCATATGGGCCCTGGTGATGACCTTGACGTTGCCGGTGGCGGTGACAAAGATGTCGCCGACCGGGGCCGCCTCATCCATGGTCACAACCCGGTACCCTTCCATGGCTGCCTGCAGGGCGCAGATCGGGTCGATCTCCGTGATCAGCACCGTGGCGCCCATGCCCCGCAGAGCCTGGGCACAGCCCTTGCCCACATCGCCGTACCCGGCCACCACGGCGATCTTGCCGGCAATCATCACATCCGTGCCCCGCTTGATCCCGTCGATGAGCGACTCGCGGCAGCCATAGAGATTGTCGAATTTTGACTTGGTCACCGAGTCGTTGACGTTGATGGCCGGAGCAAGCAGGGTCCCCTCCGCGGCCATCTCGTTCAGCCGGTGGACGCCGGTGGTGGTTTCCTCGGTGATGCCCCTGACGTCCCGCATCAGCTCCGGGTACTTTTCGTGCATGACCTTGGTCAGATCGCCGCCGTCATCGAGGATCATGTTGGGCCGCCAGCCGTCCGGGCCGAAGATGGTCCGGTCGATGCACCACCAGAATTCCTCCTCGGTCTCCCCCTTCCAGGCAAAGGTGGGGATACCCGCCGCGGCCATGGCGGCGGCGGCATGATCCTGGGTGGAGAAAATATTGCAGGAAGACCAGCGGATCTCCGCCCCAAGCTGCACCAGGGTTTCCATCAGCACGGCGGTCTGGATGGTCATGTGCAGGCAGCCGCCGATGCGGGCGCCGGCCAGGGGCCTGCTGCCGGCAAATTCCTCGCGCAGGGCCATCAGGCCCGGCATCTCGGTTTCGGCTATGGCAATTTCCTTGCGGCCCCACTCGGCCAGCGACAAATCGGCAATCTTGTAATCATTTTCCATGGGTGTCTCTGCTCCTTTATTTCAGCCCGGCCGCTTCCCGGATCTCTTCCGCTTTGTCGGTTTTTTCCCAGGTAAAATCATCCCGCTCGCGGCCGAAATGACCGTAAGCGGCAGTCGCCCGATAAATGGGCCGCAGCAGGTCGAGGTGCTGGATGATCGCCTTGGGCCGCAGGTCGA
>JALHJD010000066.1:0-3515 GCA_022837185.1 Desulfobacteraceae bacterium | reverse complement strand
CATCGTCGATCCTGCCGGTGCCGAAGGTATTGACATTGATGGACACCGGCTTGGAAATGCCGATGGCATAGGCCATCTGTACCTCCACCACCTCGGCGATGCCCGCGGCAACCAGGTTCTTGGCCACGTACCTGCCCATGTAGGATGAGGAGCGGTCGACCTTGGACGGGTCCTTGCCGGAGAAGGCGCCCCCGCCGTGCGATCCCATGCCGCCGTAGGTGTCGACGATGATCTTGCGCCCGGTCATGCCGCAGTCCCCAACCGGGCCGCCGATAACGAAGCGGCCGGTCGGATTGATATAGTATTTGGTATTGCCGTCAATCATGTGTTCCGGCAGCACCGGCTTGATGATCTCTTCCATGACCGCTTCCTTGAGGTCCTCATAATCGATGTCCGGGCTGTGCTGGGTCGACAGGACCACCGCCTCGATGCGATGGGGCTTTTTGTCACGGTATTCGACGGTCACCTGGCCCTTGCCGTCCGGGCGCAGCCACGGCAGCAGGCCGGCCTTGCGCACCTCCGCCTGCCGCTTCATCAACCGGTGGGCGTAGGTGATGGGCATGGGCATCAGCACCTTGGTTTCATTACAGGCGTAGCCGAACATGATCCCCTGGTCTCCGGCCCCCTGATCAAGGTCGAGCCCACGGCCTTCATCGACTCCCTGGGCGATATCCGGCGACTGCTTGTCGATGGAGGTGATCACCGCGCACGACTGCCAGTCAAACCCCATCTCCGAGGAATTGTAGCCGATCTGGCGGATGGTCTGGCGGACAATGTCCGGCATGTCGACCCAGGCGCTGGTGGTGATTTCGCCGGCAATAAGCGCCATCCCGGTCGTCACCAGACTTTCGCAGGCCACCCGGGCGTTCTTGTCATGGGCAATTATGGCGTCCAGAATCGCGTCGGAAATCTGGTCCGCCACCTTGTCCGGGTGGCCTTCGGAAACCGATTCAGAGGTAAAGAGGTGTGTTGACATAGGTGTCTCCTGTTCTCATGAAAGAGTTGAATGAAGAGTATGATGACTGCAGTATCTGTCGGCCCTGCCGCTGCCCCGCCAGCCGCTTTCGCGGACCAGACGGACAAATTCCAGGGCGATTTCCCATTTGTTCAGCGGACTGATGAAGTAGAGGCCGTCCACCATCGGCCCGATGCTCTCCACCAGCTGCCGGATATAGTCAAGGGCGGCCCGGCGCTGGTCCGCCGCCTGTTCATAGGAGGCCAGCCGGCGGCGCAATTCTCCCGGAACGCTGATGCCGGGGACCTCGTTGTGCAGGAATTCCGCGTTGCGTGAAGAGATGAGCGGAAAGATGCCGGGAAAAATCAGGATGTCGAGATGTTGTGTCTCCTCAATCATCTTTTCGACCGCCTCCCGGCTGAACAGGGGCTGGGTCATGGCAAAGCGGGCGCCCAGATCGGCTTTTTTTTCCAGCCGCTGGATCTGGACCCGGGGATTTTCCGGGCGATAACTGAAAGCGGCGCCGACGGAAAAATTGGTCTGCTCCTTGATGGACCGGCCGGCCATGTTCAGCCCGTTGTTCAGATTCCGCAGCATCCGCAGCAGGCCGTAGGAACGGAGATCAAACACCCCGCTGACCCCGGGCTGATCGGTGGCGCCGGCGGAGTCTCCGCTGACGGCGAGCACCGCTTCAATGCCGAGCAGGTGCGCCTCCATCATCCGTGACTGCAGTCCCAGGGCATTGAGGTCCCGGCCGGTCTGATGAAGAATGGTCTGGACCCCGGTCCGCCTGCGGATAAGGGTCGCCATCCCCAGGTTCCCGACCCGGAGGATGGCCAGGGGATTGTCGCCCAGTGAAATGGCGTCAACGCCGGCTCCGGTCAGTTCGCCGGCCCCGGCCAGCACCTGTTCGACGTCGAGATGGGTGGGCGGGTCAAGTTCAACGATGACCGGCAGGCGCCCAGGCCTGAGACCGGCCAGAAAACCTCCGGGCAGGTCCCTGACTTCCTGCCGGGCTTCTTCTTCCGGCCGTTCGGCGATCCGCTCGTCCCGGATCCGCACCGGCCTGATTTTGAGACTCGAACGGAACTCCTGGATATGGGCCGGACTCGTGCCGCAGCAGCCGCCGATCAGGTGGACTCCGCACTTGATCATTTCCGCCGCCCTGGCGGCCATGTACGACGGCTGGGCCGGGTAAATCATCCGGTGCCCGACCATTTCCGGCAGGCCGGCATTGGGAAAAGCCGACAGGAGAATACCCTCCCCGGCCAGGGGCATCATCAGCTTCACCGCCGTCACCATCGCATCGATGCCACGGCCGCAGTTGGTTCCCACGACATCGGCCCCGGCTTCAGCCATTATTCTGCCGCAGCTCAGTGCATCCAGTCCTTCGACGGTCATCCCCCTGGCCGGGAACACCATCTGCGCGACCAGGGGCAGACCGGGGGCCGCCTCCCTGGCCGCCTGGATGGCAAGCAGCACCTCGTCAAGGATGGAAAAGGTTTCGACCATGATCAGGTCAACCCCTCCCTCGACCAGGGCGCTAATCTGCTCCCGGAAAGCGGCGCTGATGTCCTCCGCCGATACTCCGTCCTCTTCCAGCGGGAAACCGACTCCGGTGGGTCCGACGGAACCCGCTGTGTACACCTGATGTCCGGCGGCCTTGCAGGCTATCCGGGCCCCGGCCCGGTTGATCTCCCGGACCTGGTCCTCGGCCCCCGCCTCCCGCAGTTTGAAATAATTGGCGCCGAAGGTGTTGGTTTCAATGAGCTGACTGCCGACGCGGATATACTCCTCGTGGGCGCTGTACACCAGTTCATCGGCCTGCAGGTTGAGCAGATCCAGGTTGCGGCCCAGTTCCACGCCCTTCTCGTACAGGTAGGTGCCAAGCGCTCCGTCAGCCAGAACCACGTGGTTGCGGAGATATTGCAGAAAATCCGGTTTCACGGCCTTCCCGCCACTTTACCGGCCGGACGTTGCGGCCGGGCGCGCCCTATCCGTCTCACCAGCCCCTGACCGGCTACCCGGCCACGGAAATGTCGACCGAAGGCCGCATGGTTGCCACGGCTGCCAGCACATCGTGGATCATGTGATTCCTGAACCCGTCAATCAGGGCAGGATCGGCCGGCTTGCCGGCGTCGAAGTCCAGCAGGGCCTGCTGCATGATGTTGTAGTCAAATTTCGGGGCCCACTTCCGCGACCCGAGCCGGGCCGTGGTCGAACAGTTGTCGACCATGTAGGCCACGCCCTTGAAGTGCATGTAGGGATTGAGGGAGTCGACCGCTTCGATGACCGATTCGTTGCACACCTCGCTCAGGCAGTGTCCCTTTTCAATCAGGAGGTCGATCTGGGCCATCATCGCCGCGCAGTACAGGCCGGCGGTGACCGGGTTGACCGGCGGTTCGCCCGATCGGGCGGCCCGGACCCTTTCGCCTACCCGCCACATCCTGGTGCCGTCGATTTTGCCCATGGGATAGCGGTCGAACCGTTTTTCGGCCATGACCACGCTGCGGATCTCGTTGCCGCTGGACACCTCATCGTAAATCTCCAGCAGCACGTC
>JALHJD010000392.1:1768-2191 GCA_022837185.1 Desulfobacteraceae bacterium | reverse complement strand
CGACCGGGAGCCTCAGTACAAAAAAATGTTCGGCGTGCGTCAGGAGTCGTTTACCGTCCGTCATCTTCCCGGGGCATCCGACATCCAGGGAATGTACACCATCGGCTCCGTCGGCACGATGGGCCAGACCCTCCACTCCGACTGCGACATCTGGATCTGCGTCGACCGCCGGCATTTCGACGACAGGCGTCTGCGCTCGTTAAACCAGAAACTGCACCGCATCAAGGGATGGCTCGACGACCGCGTCCGGATTCCCGTCTATTTTTTTCTCATGGACATCGAGGATATCCGGCGGTGCGACTTCGGCGCCGTTAACTTCGAAGGCAGCGGCTCGGCGCAGAAAAACGTCCTCAAGGAAGAATTTTACCGCACGTCCATTCTGATCTGCGGGAAGATTCCCTTCTGGTGGGTCGCCTTCGATCC
>JALHJD010000392.1:0-1684 GCA_022837185.1 Desulfobacteraceae bacterium | reverse complement strand
TTGAAGAATACGATTTGATCGACCTGGGCGACCTGGAGCTGATCGAATCCGGCGAGTACTTCGGCGCCGCCCTGTGGCAGCTCAACAAGTCGCTTACCCATCCGCTCAAGTCCATCATCAAAATGCTGCTTTTGAAGATGTTTCTGGAAGCGCCGCAGGACGAACTGCTGTGCCGCAGGTTCCGCGCCTTTGTTCTCGATTCCGCAGGCGACGCGGCGCCGCCCGATCCGGCCCTCTTTACGATGAACGAGGTTCTGCGCTACTTTGCCGCCCACGGGCGGCAAGACCACTTCGCGTTCATCCGGAAATGCTTTTATCTGTGCTACGACCTGCAATGGATGTCCAGAAAGCAGACGCGCCGGGACGAGACGGCCGGCTTGGTTTTGAAGCGATACGGAATGGAGCGGCGCGACATCTTCAGCCTCAACGAATTTTCCTCGTGGGGGCTGGACCGGCACAGCGAATTCGGCGGCCTGATGTTCGAGTTCGTGACGGACATTTACCGCGACATTCTCCGGATCGAGCGGGGGCTGTCCCGGGATATCGGACCGGATGATCTCACCATCATCGGACGCAAAATCGCCTCGTCCCGGCAGGTGAAGGAAGGCAAGGTCCCCATTCTCCACCTGTCGTCGGACATCTTCAACCTGCCCGCTTTAACGTTTGTCTTCGAGGGTGGCCTCTGGAAGGTCTTTGCCGCGCACAATCCGCCGCTGCCGGTGATCGCGGACGAGGATGTGGTCTTTTGTCTCGCCTACGCGGCCTGGAACGGCATCTTCGACCCCCTGCAGATCCGGATGCAGCCCAATCCGACGTCGGTCACCGTTCAGGAAATCATCGATCTGGGAAGAATGATGCGGGATGTCTTCGGCGTCTACGACATTGCCCGCGTGCATTTCGGGAAGTTTCTCAACGAGGAGATCGTCAATAAAATGCTGGTTGTCCTCAGCGTGGAAGAGACGCAGGCTGAGACCGGCAAGGTCGATATCTGCGTGATGTACAAAAACAACTGGGAAGAAATTTTCGTGCGCCGCTTCCCGTCGGTTGAAATAATGCATGCGTTTTTTACCGGGGACGGCCGGGTTTCCCGCCGTCTGGAGATTGTCTGCACGCTCCGGCGCCACGACAAATCCTACGACAAAATTCTGGGTCAGATGACGGATCTGATCGGCCGGTTGATGCCGCCCGACTAATTGCGCCAGCCGAAATCCAGCGCCATGTCCCTGGGAGCCTCCAGGTCGACGCCCGTGACAATGCGCGTCTTTTGCGCGGCGGGAACCTCAACGATCCAGACGAATTTTACCGCGTCCTTTTCCGAAGGCTCCGGCTTGTGCCGGTAAGTCAGCTTGATCCGCTCGTCGCGGGGCTGGGGAACCGGTTCTTCGATGCGCACCCTGGCGGCCGCTCGGCCGGTGTTTTTGGCTTCAATGAGCCATTGCCACTGCCGCGTTTGTTTGTTTTGAAAAAGCGCGGTTGTGCCGGTTTGGTCGGCGGCGACGAACGACGCTACCGTGACGAACGGACTTACGCCAAAATAAATGTCCGCCTCCGATCCGGCCAGGGCAAAAGTCCGCTTGCCGATCATGGCGCCGTCCAGCATAAAAGACGCCTGTCCGGACGGAATATCCACCGGCGCGGGCAGCTTGACCTGCGCGCGGAGAAAGGTCTGCGCGGAAAGGCTGGG
>JALHJD010000391.1 GCA_022837185.1 Desulfobacteraceae bacterium | reverse complement strand
GCCACCCCGTCGAGCCCGCCCACAACCTTCTCGATGCGGGCGGAGCAGGCCGCGCAGTGCATGCCCTTTATGGCGAATTGGTGTTTTTTCAATGGGTTTGCCCCTGAGCTTTTTAGCTTTTTAGGCTGTAGGCTGTTAGTTTTTAAGCTTTTTAGGCTGTAGGCTATTAGCCTGTTAGTTTATTTTTTCCCTCTCCAGAGGAGGTAAGCGAACGCAGTGAGACTCCGGGAGGGTGGCCACCGGCCGGGTGAGGAGTTTTTCAAACCATCAGCGAAGCTGCAAACTTCTTCTGTCATCTGTCATCTGTCATCTGTCTTCTGGCTTCTGGTATGGTGAGGGGATATAGAACCACCAGCGAAGCTGCAAACTTGTCCTGTCCTCTGTCTTCTGGTATGCAGCCGCCTGCTGGTGCAGCCGGGTACCTCCCGATCCTGCCTCAAGCCTTACGCCTTAAGCCTTAAATCCTCATTTCTGCCGACTGCCGACTGCAAACTGCCAACTCCCGGCGCAGCCGGGAATGGCGCCGCCGTGTTCCAAACAAATAAGGCCGCCGGAGCCCTTTGGCAAGGACTCCGGGCGGCCTTTAAGGAGAGGGAGGCCGGAATTATTGAATAATCCGGTCCATCAGCGATTATACTCCTTCCAGCGGGAGGGCCCGGTCTTGTAATTCTTGATCGGCAGGTTTTCCTGCTGGATTTCGATGATTTCGCCGGTACTGGTCTGGACGAATGCCTTGGGGCCTTCCGCTCCGCCCGAGCCGACGTGGAGGTTCGGAGTGGTGGCCAGGCCGCGGCCGAGATACATTTTGTCCATGACATTCGGAGGATGATCGCCGCTTGTGCCGAAGATGTTCTCGTGCCAGGCTGTACCCGTCCGGTAATAGACCCCGTACAGGTAGGCGTTGCCCTCGGCCTTGCACACATCGCTGAACGGCTGATAGGTGGTGAAGGTCACCAGACCGCCAAGCAGGGTCGCCTGGCCGACGTTCCGTTCCCTGTTCCCGTAGGGATAGAACTCCTTGTACCAGCCATCGACGCAGTTGATCCCATCGTCGCAATTGACATTTTCGTTGTAATCGTTGCCGGAGATATACTGTTCCAGGGCTTTCAGGCAGGGGGCAGGCTCGTTCTCTGTATCGTCGGGATTGGGAACCGGGCAGGGATTGTTCACCAGGTAGTCAGGCAGGCAGCTTGTTCCGCCGCCGCGGCAGGTCAGGACGCCTGATCCGACAAAACTGTTTTCGAGCAGGCCGACCTCGATCTGGTCCACGCGCCACAGTCCCCTTGTACCATCTCCCGCGTCTGAAGCGGGACTGGCCGGAAGGACAACTTCTTCCCAGGTAAAATACCGTTTGCCGTCAACTTTTTTGATCGGCTCCTTGATGCCGTAATAGGCCTGCTGGTTATCGTCCGTCTTGTCGTCGGCATCGAAGAAACGCCCGGTGCCGAAATAGATCCAGAAATTGTAGCCGTCCGTGCCGACGGAAGCTGCTGCTGTTATGGGTTGTTTATCCGTCGTCAGGTCAATGAGGGGTTTGACCTTCCATTCCCAAGGCGAGGTCACGGATTCACCAACGCCAACGTTTACCAGGGAACCATTCAAATCAATTTTTTTGGTCACCAGCCGGTACATGAGACCGCCTTCGTTCCTCTCCCTGAACAGTGCCGAAGTAGGCCACATCCGATTTGTACTCTCGTGAACTCGGATTGATGTCGAAGTCGACCGTGATCATATCCGAGACAAATCCGTTGTCCGAACGGAGCTCGGGGCTTACACCGCCATCGTACAGAACGAAGGTCCCGGCCTCGGGCGAAGCAAACTGGTCCGGTTTGGCAGCCGGGATCCGCAAAGCGGTTTTGTCCCTGGTCAACCAGTCGAGCGGCAGGACACTGACTTTTGCCGCCTGCGAACTGATGCCCTTTATTGCCTTATTGTCCGCTATATTGGCATAGTCATCGTACGGGCCGCTGCCGAAGAGCAGGTACCACTTGTTGACAGCTTCCGTCATTTGTAAGTCGTCCAGAACGTCCTGGTCACCTTTCATGATGATCATGGTCGGGATAACCGTGGAATAGCCAAGATCGACGGTGTCTGAGTCTGTTTTCCTGGTCAGCTCGCCCAGCAGTACAGGAGGCTCCTCAGGATTGGTGAT
>JALHJD010000390.1 GCA_022837185.1 Desulfobacteraceae bacterium | reverse complement strand
CTGGTATGCTGCCGACTGCTAATTTCCGCCTCCCGGAGTCGGCGGGGCTTTGTCCTCCGTCACCTGAAAACACAGCTCCGGCGAGTTGGCCCGCAGTTGTTTAAGGAGGCCCGAGGACGTTATGGTCCGGGGGGAAACGGGATAGCCCGCTCTGGCGAGGGCGTTCGCCATCCAGGTGTTGCAGGTGTTGCAGGCGTGGAAGGCGCCCTCGGCCCGGTAGAACCAGCTCCTGCCGTACAGACCGGGACCGGTCAGGATCGGTTCACCCTCCCCGCTGCGGCTGAAACTGTCGACGACATGGCGCAGCAGGCCGGCGTATCCGGCCTGTTCCACCCGCAGGGCGATGACTTCAAGATCGGGAAAGTACTGTTCGGGCGGACCGCGAAAGGCGGAAACATGCAGGACCGCGGCAGTGGGAAGAAAAAGGGCGCTGAGGGGCATGACAATGTTTTTTTCCTCGGCCTGATAATACCGCAGGTCCCCCCAGCCGATTTCGACATACTCCTTTTCCCGCAGGGGGTCGGACAGTGCAGGGAGAGCCGCGGCCAGGCCGGCGGCATCGATCACCAGGCCGACATGCTTGCCATGGTTGACGGCGTACACGGTCCGCGGATCACGGCAAGGGGCCTGCGGGGCGGACGGCAACGGTGCTGTGGCGCAGCCGGCGGCAAGGCCGAGCAGCACCAGAAGAATGACGCACCGGCGATAAAGGACGCGGATATCGAAGCGCCTTGCGCTTCCGGCAGGGATGGTCATCGCGTGGTGTATTCCCGGTCTGTTGAGCCAATCCATCCGCACCGGGCGTGGCCGGGTCCGGCGCCGGCAGGGTCTGCGTATCATGCTGCTGCCATTCAACCTGACCTCCGGAAAAAAAGCAAGGGGATCATTTCGCCTCCAGGCCGCCATCGATCCCGGCGGTTTGTTTTGCTTTCGTCCGTCGCAGCAATTTATCGGCCTCGATCACCAGGATAACCGTGGACGAGACGCCGAGGATCCGCAGCCATTCCGCCGCCGAGATCGGTTCGGTGCGGAAAATCCACTGGAAGACCGGAACGTAAATAACAGCAAGCTGGGCAAGGAAGGCAGCCAGCATGCTGAAGAAGAGAAACGGGTTGGAGAAGGGGTTCATGGTGAAGACGGACTGCGTTTCCGATCGTGCGTTCCAGGCCTGGAAGAACTGGAAGAAAACCATGGTCGTCACCGCCACTGTCCGCGCTTTTTCCAGGGAGTTGCCGCCTTCCAGGGAGGTCATGAAATTGACCACGACACCGGCAGAAATGAGCAGGCCGATGAGGACAGTTCTTTCCACGAGGACCCTCGTCATTATACCCTCACCGGGGTCTCTCGGGGGCCGTTGGATGATTTCCTTTTCCCCCGGCTCGAAGGCAAGGGCGACGTCCTGGAGGCCGTTGGTCACCAGGTTGATCCAGAGAAGTTGGGCCGGGACATAGGGGATCGGCACACCCATGACAATGGTGCCGATGATCGACAGGATAGCGGCGATGCCGGTGGGTATGAGGAAAAACGTCACCTTGCGGATGTTGTCGAAGACGATCCTGCCTTCCTTGACCGCATTGAAGATGCTGGCAAAATTATCGTCGGTCAGCACCATGTCCGACGCTTCCCGGGCCACGTCCGTGCCGGTCCTGCCCATGGCTATGCCTATATGGGCGGCCTTGAGGGCGGGCGC
>JALHJD010000065.1 GCA_022837185.1 Desulfobacteraceae bacterium | reverse complement strand
TTTCGTTGATCTCCCGGCGCATGGCCTCGGACCACGGTTCCGCTCCGAACAAACCGACCCGCAGGGAAAGGCCGCTCGGGTTGATCCCCATCTCCATCAGGGTGTCGGCGATAATCAGGGCATAGCTGGGGGTGCAGACCAGAGCCGTGGTTTTAAAATCCTGCATGATCTGGATCTGCCGCTTGGTGTTGCCCGATGAAATGGGGATCACCGAGGCCCCGATGCGCTCCGCGCCGTAGTGGAGACCGAAGCCCCCGGTAAACAGCCCGTAGCCGAAGGCGATCTGGATCACGTCATCGGCGGTGACACCCGCCGCCGTCAGGACCCTGGCCACCAGGTTGGACCAGTTCTTGATGTCATTTCTGGTGTAGCCGACCACCGTGGCCACTCCGGTGGTGCCCGAGGAGGAATGAACCCGGACCACATCCCGCAGGGGCACGGCAAAGAGGCCGTAGGGATAGTTGTCCCGCAGGTCCTGTTTGGTGGTAAACGGCAGTTTGCGCAGGTCCCGCAGGTCGCGGAAATTGTCGTAATCGAGCTGCAGTTCCTCAAATTTCCTGCGATAGAACGGCACATGCGTCCCGACCCGGTAGAGGGTGGACTGCAGCCGCTCAAGCTGCAGCTGTTCCAGCGCTTCCCTGGCCATGCGTTCTTTTTCCGCTTCCCAGTACATAATACCCTTCCGTTGGCGTTGGGGGGCAGAAGCCCGGGATGTGCATTGTACCATCCCAAGCCCTGCCCCGAAAGCTATTCTATTTTTTCCCGTCCCAGGTAGGCCCGCTGTACGTCCCTGTTGGCCAGCAGGTCTTCAGCCGGTCCCTGCAGGATTATTTTCCCGGTTTCCAGAACATAGCCCCGGTCGGCAATCGCCAGGGCGGCTTTGGCGTTCTGTTCAATCAGGAGTACGGTGTTGCCCTCCTCGCGCAGGCGGACGATCACCTGAAATATATTTCTGACAATGAGGGGCGCAAGCCCGGTGGAAGGCTCGTCCATCATGACCAGCCGGGGCCGCGACATCAGCGCCCTGGCCATGGCCAGCATCTGCTGTTCGCCGCCGGAAAGGGTCCCGGCCAGCTGGGAACGGCGCTCCCGCAGAACGGGGAACAGGTCGTACTGGCGGTCGAGCTCCCTTGCCATTGCCGGCCGGCCTTCTTTTTTCTGCAGCACATACCCGCCCAGGATCAGGTTTTCCTCGACCGACAGAGGGGCGAAAACCTGACGCCCCTCCGGGACCAGGACACAACCGCTGGCCACGATGTCCTGTGCCGCCATCCGTCTGCAGTTCCGGCCGTTGAATTCGATCACCCCTTCCGTGGACCGCACCAGGCCGATGATGGTATGGAGCAGGGTCGTCTTGCCGGCCCCGTTGGCGCCGATCATGGCAACGATCTCCCCGCCGTCGACATGGAGGGAGATGTTTTTCAGCACCCGCAGTTTTCCGTAGCCGGAGTTGAGATTCCTGACCTTCAGCATGGCTGTGTACCGCCCCCGGCCCGGGCGTCAACCTCTTCCTCCCCGCCCAGATATATTTTAATGACCTCGGGATGGCGCTGAATCGCTTCCGGCCTGTCTTCGGCGATCTTTTCGCCGAAACTGAGAACAATGATTTCGTCGGAAATATCCATGACCAGCGACATGTCATGCTCCACCAGCAGAACCGTGATCCCCTTGTCGCGAATTCTGCTGATCAACCTGGCGATCTCCGCGGTCTCATAAATATTCAGGCCCGCCGCCGGTTCGTCCAGCAGCAGCAGGTCCGGCTCCGCCGCCAGCGCCCGGGCCATCTCGACGGCCCGCTGCTGGCCGAAGGCAAGACTGGTGGCCTCCACCCCGGCGTACGCTGCGATGTCAAGCTCCTCCATGAGCTGCATGGCCCTGTGGCGGATACTCCTCTCCTCCGTCCAGGTCCACGGCAGGTTACACATCCCTGCCAGGAAACCGGCCCTGCTGCGGATATGCCGGCCGACCATGACATTCTCCAGGGCGCTCATGCCGTGGAAAAGCTTGACATTCTGAAAGGTGCGCGACATGCCGAGCGCGGCGATGCGGTGGGGCTTCAGCCCCTGAATTTCACTGCCCTTGAAGGTAATGGCGCCCGAGGTCGGGGCCAGGACCCCGGCGATAAGGTTGAACAGGGTGGTCTTGCCGGCGCCGTTGGGCCCGATGATCGCCTTGATTGTGCCCGGAAGGACGCGGAAACTGACATCGTTCACCGCGTGCAGCCCGCCGAAATGCTTATGCACCCCTTGCAGTTCCAGCATGGATCCCTCACTCTCCGGGAGTTTTGGCCCTGGCCCGGAAGACATTTGTCATGCGCAGGCTCAGTATGCCCCGGGGGGCGAACAGCATGATCAGGATCAGAATAATGCCGAATACGGCGTCATCATAGGTGCCGAACATGCCGCGCAGGGACATGAAATTCAGCAGGACGCCCATGAGCAGGGCGCCCCACAGATTCGCCATGCCGCCGACCGCGACAATCGCCACGTAGCGGACCGATTTCATGACCCCGGCCTCGGACGGCCCGATGCCGCCGTTGTAATGGGCCAGAAACGAACCGGCGGCGGCGGCAAAGGCCGCGCTGATCACAAAGATGTAGAGCTTGTAGCGGGAGGTGTCGACCCCCATCGCCTCGGCCGCCTCCTCGGAGCCATGAATGGACCGCAGGGCGCGGCCGACCCGGGAATGGATGAGGTTCAGCAGCAGGACCAGACCGAGGAGCAGCAGTCCCCAGGCGATGTAGTAGTTTGTGACCCGGAAGGCAAAATCGCCGTTGACCGAAAGGCCGGGCAGCAGATTGAACGCCGGCACCTCGGAAATACCGTCCGCCTCACCGAAAAATTCGCTGGCCAGCACCACCCGGTAGATGATGATCCCGAAGCCGAGGGTGGCCATGGCCAGATAATGCCCCTTGAGTCTGAGGACGGGAACCCCGAGAACCAGGGCGACGAGGACGGCCATCCCTATGGCGATGAAACAGGCCGGCCAGGGGTGGACATTGAGCAGCGGCTCCCCGTACAGGCTCTGCCGGTGCATCAGCATTCCCGTTTTTTCCATGAGCCCCAGGAAGAGCGTGTCGCCATGGGCCGAGAAATCATGGGTGGTGAGAGCGGCGGAAATATAGCCGCCGATGGCGAAAAAACCCGCGTGGCCCAGGGAGAGCTGGCCGGTATAGCCCATCAGGAGGCAGAGGCCGATGATCAGCAGGGAATAGTAGGCCGCCATGGTCAGCTGGGTCAGGTAATAGGCGGTCCCGGTCAGGGCGGTCAACTGCTGGATGCCGACGACCATGGCCAGGAGGCCGGCGACGGCCAGGTATCTTTTCGGGAAGGTCATCAGAACTCCTTCAGCCTCGCCGCCTCACTGCTGCCGAACAGGCCGTGCGGCCGGAGAAAGAGGATGATCAGCAGAATGGTGATGGCCACCGCGTCCTGAAAGGCGAGGGGCAGAAAGGAAACACTGAAAGCCTCGATGATCCCGAGGATCAAGCCGGCGGCAACCGCGGCCAGGGAATTGCCGAGACCGCCGAGGATGGCGACGGTGAACCCCTTGATGGCCAGGCCCGTGCCGTTGTCGTACTGGGTGTAGGTAATGGGGCTCATAACCGCCCCGGCCAGGGCGCCGATGCCGGCCGACAGCATGAAGGAAAGCGTCACCTTGTTCTTGACATTGATGCCGCAGAGGGTTGCCGCTCTCCGGTTCGCCGAACATGCGCGCATCTCCCGGCCCAGGGACGTGTACCTGAAAAAAAGACTCAGCCCCAGCACCATGATGGAACAGGCGCCGATCACGATCAGGACCTGGGGGGAGATCCTGGTGCCGAAAACGGCGATGGAGGTTACCGCGCTGCCGATGAAATAGGGGAGCGCCCGAACGCTTTCCCCCCAGACATGCAGGGCAGCCTCACGGATGAGGATGGAAATGCCGATGGTGATGACCACCATGCGCAGAACGGAGGGATTGTTTATCCAACGGATGAAAACCATTTCGATCAGCGCGCCGATCAGCATCGTTACAAGAACCGCCACGGCGATGGCAAGGGGCAGCGGCATGAACTGCAGCATGGAAATGGAGATCATCCCCCCCAGCATGAGGAATTCCCCCTGGGCGAAGTTGATAATGCCGGTGGTGTTGTAGATGATGTTGAAGCCTATGGCCACGATGGCATAAATGATGCCATAGGTGATGCCGGCAAAAAGATACTGGAGAAAAAGCGAAGAATCCATTGGCCACCGTGGAGCGCCAGCCGTCGCGGGCAGTCATAAAAAGGGGCGGGAAACATATCTCCCGCCCCTTCACCTCCGTGCTGCTGCGAACAGCGTGCAATCAATTCATGTACAGGGCGAATTTGCCGTCCTTGACCGTTATCAGTTCAAAACCGTCAAGACCAAGGCCGGTGTGATCTTCCGGCGAAAAATTGAAAATGCCGCCGGTGCCGACAAATCCCTTCATGTTTTCGATGGCGTCCCGGACCTTGGCTTTGTCGGGGCCGGCCTCGGCGATGGCCTGGACGAGGATCATGAAGGCGTCGTAGGCATGGCCGCCGAAGGTCGAAACATCTTCCTTGAACCTGCTTTCATAGTCGTTCTTGTACTTCACCAGAACTTCCTTCTGGGGATGGTCGTCGGGCAGGACATCGGCGACCAGCAGGCGGCCCGCCGGAAAAATCGTTCCATCGGCGGCATCGCCGGCGGCCTGGACGAACTTGATGTTGCCGAAACCGTGGCTCTGGAAGATCGGCACATCCCAGCCGGCCTGGCGGATGTTCTTGATGATGATGGACTGGGCCGGGACGATGGACCAGTTGACCACCGCCTGAATATCCTTGTTGGCCATCAGCTTGGCAACAACGGCGGAAAGATCGGTGGCATCCTTGTCATACACCTCGCTGATCACCACTTCTATGCCGAATTCGGGAGCAATCTGCAGCAGCTGGTCCTTGCCGGCCTTGCCGAACCCGGTATTCCCGGCGACCACTGCTATTTTGGCAATGTTCTGCCGGTTCATCTCCATGTAGATTTTCTTGACGGCGTCGCTGTCCATCTGCGGCGTCTTGAACACCCATTTGGCCACCGGGTTGACGATCACTTCCGCGGCCGCGCACGAAATCAGGATGGTCTCCGTCTGCTCGGCAATATTTTTGATTTTCATGGTTTCGCCGCTGGTCGAGGGGCCGATGATGGCAAACACCTTGTTCTCCTCGATCAGCTGCTTGGCAAAGGAAATGGCTTTTTCGGGATTGCCCCCGGAATCCTTGACGATCAACTCGATGGTGTTGCCGTTGATCCCTCCCCTGGCATTCAATTCCTCGGTCAGCATGCGCAGGGTGTTGGCCTCGGGCACACCGAGAAACGACGGACCGGTTTCAGCCAGAATCGCCCCGACCGTGATGGTGTCGGCCACCGCCGCCTGCAGGGCCGGCAATGCAAGCATACCGGCGGCAGCGACGGCCACGATTGCTTTTTTGAACATGTTTTTCACCGCTTTTCCTCCTTATTTAAGATAACGCCTGAGCAGGGAGAAACCGTTCCCCCCCCGTATCACTCACCGGCAGGGACTACAGCGCGCAGACCTGCTCCCCGCTCAGTATGATGAACCTGTCCTTCTGCAGGGCCGCAATGGCCCTGTCCATATCGTCAAAACGGAAAATGAGCACCGCGTTCTCCCCGCTTTTATTGACGAAGGCATACATGTACTCCACGTTGATCCCCGCCGCCTCGATGGTCTTGAGCACTCCGGCCAGTCCGCCGCAGCGGTCCGGCACCTCAACGGCGATCACATTGGTCTTGCCGACGGTAAAGCCGTTTTCCTTCAGGACCTTTTTGGCCTCGTCGACCTTGTCGACAATGAGCCGCAGGATGCCGAAGTCGGCGGTGTCGGCAACCGACAGGGCCCTGATGTTGATGTTGTTTTGCGCCAGGACGTTGGTAATTTCCGCCAGGCGGCCGGACTTGTTTTCGAGAAAGACGGCTATCTGTTCAACTTTCATGGCTCTACTCCTGTACTTGATCGTTGCAGCTCTTACAGCCTGCGGTTGTCGATGACCCTGCGGGCCTTGCCTTCGCTGCGCTGGATTGTCCGCGGCTCCACAAGTTTAACGTTGCAGGTGACGCCGAGCAGATCCTTGATTTCTGCCTGAATTCTCCGGCTCAACCCTACCAGGACCTTGACCTCGTCGTGGAATATTTTCTCGCTGACCTCGACCAGGATATCCATGGTGTCAAGGTTGCCTTCCCGGTTCACTTCAATCTGGTAATGGGGTTCGACACCCTCGATGCCCATGAGAACATGCTCCACCTGGGACGGGAAGACATTCACCCCGCGGATGATGAGCATGTCGTCGGTCCGGCCCGTCACTTTCGCCATCCGCACCAGGGTGCGGCCGCAGCGGCACTGCTCGACAAACAGCCGGGAAAGGTCCTTGGTCCGGTAGCGGATGATCGGGAAGGCCTCCTTGGTCAGGGTGGTGAACACCAGTTCACCCTGTTCGCCCGGCGGAAGCGGCGCAAAGGTTTCGGGGTCGACAATCTCCGGCAGAAAATGGTCCTCGAGCACATGCATCCCCTGTTCGCTCTCCGGACACTCCATGGCCACTCCGGGGCCGATGACTTCGCTGAGACCGTAGATATCCAGCGCCCGAATCCCGAGTTTGCGCTCAACCTCCTCCCGCATGTTCAGGCTCCAGGGCTCGGCGCCGTGGATGCCCACCCGCAGCTTCAGCTGATCGAGGGTGATGCCGACATCGGTCATGGCATCGGCAAGGTTCAGGGCGTAGGAGGGGGTGGAAAGGAGAACCGTCGAGCCGAAGTCGCGCATGATGGTGATCTGCCGCTTGGTGTTGCCCCCGGAAACCGGAATGACCGTGGCCCCGAGCCGCTCGGCGCCGTAATGGGCCCCGAGCCCGCCGGTGAACAGGCCGTAGCCGTAGGCATTCTGCACCATGTCGCCCGTGGTCACTCCTCCCATCGCCAGGCACCTGGCCATGACATCCGCCCAGACCCCGATGTCGGCGGCGGTATAGCCGACCACCGTCGGTTTGCCCGTGGTCCCGGAGGAAGCGTGGACGCGGACCACATCGTCCAGCGGCGCCGCGAACAGGCCGAAGGGATAATTGTCCCGCAGGTCATCCTTGGTGGTGAACGGCAGGCGGCGCAGGTCGTCCAGGGAGCGGATGTCGTCCGGCTTGACCCCGGCCCGGTCCATCTTCTCCCGGTACGGGCGGACCCGCTCGTACACTCTGGCCACCAGTTTCTGCAGCCGCCGCAACTGAATGGATTCTATGCCCTGGCGGGGCAGCTTCTCCAGTTCGTCGATCCCCATCATGTTCATCCTGTCACCTTTTTGCATCATGGCGCCGCGAGGCATAGACCAGGTCGCGGCCGGCGGTAAACGCCTTCTTGTTCACTTCCCGAAACCCTTTCTTGATCCGCTCATCGATAACATCGAGAAAAATCCCGGGGCTGACCGCCAGAAAATTGGACATGGCGCCGACCAGGACCACGTTGGCCGTTCTGATTTCCCCTATCTCCCGGGCGACCGCGAACGCATCGACAGCCACCACGTGAATATGGCGGGTGCGCAATTCCTCCAGGATGTTGTCCGGATAGGAGGCCCTGCCGGTGGCCACGGCCGGCGGCAGTATCCTCTGGGTGTTGACGACCACGGCGCTGTCCCGGTGCAGAAAGGGCAGATAGCGCACCGCCTCCAGCTCTTCGAAGGCCACCTGGATATCGGCGGTGCCCGGTTCAATCAGGGGGGAATAAACCCGCTCCCCGTACTTGAGGTGCGCGACCACCGACCCGCCCCGCTGCGCCATGCCGTGCACCTCGCTTTTCTTGACGTCATAGCCCGCCGCCAGCTGGGCATAGGCGGTCAACTCGCTGGCCAGCAGAATTCCCTGGCCGCCCACCCCGGTGAAGAGGATATTGCCGCTTTGCTTCATCCCTCATCCTCCACGGCGGTGATGGCGTCGAACTTGCAGAGGGCCGCGCACTGGCCGCACCCGTTGCACAGGACCCCGGAAATCATGGAGAAGCCTTTCTGCTTGGCACGGTATCCCCTTTCCACTGCTTCCCCGGGGGTCAGCGGGTGCCAGCTTATGGCCGGACAGCCGATCCTGATGCAGGCCATGCAGCCCGTGCAGTTTTCCGTTACGGTCCGATAAACCGGTTTTTTCCGTTTCACCTCCGAGGGGAGGAGGACGCACGGCGCCCGGCTGATGACCACGGAGGTTTTTCCTCTGGCGATTTCCTTTTTCAGCACCTTTCCGGTTGCCTCTATGTCATGGGGATTAACCACCGTGACCCGTTTGACGCCGATGGCCCGGCACAGTTTTTCCAGGTTGACGGCCTGGGCCGGCTCGCCCTTGATATTGGCCCCTGAGGCCGGGTTTTGCTGATGGCCGGTCATGGCGGTGATCCGGTTGTCGAGAATGATGACCAGGGAATAGCTGTCGTTGTACACCGAGTTGATCAGGCCGGTGATGCCGGAGTGGATGAACGTCGAATCGCCGATGACGGCGACGATCCTCCCTTTCCCCTTTTCACCCAGGGCCTTGGCCATGCCGTGGGCCATGCCGATGGAGGCGCCCATGCAGACGCATGCATCCATGGCCGAAAGCGGCGGCAGGGCAGCCAGGGTGTAGCAGCCGATGTCGCCCGAGACGAAAACATCCTTCATCCGCGACAGGGAGTAAAAAAGCCCGCGGTGGGGGCAGCCGGCACACATATTGGGCGGCCGCATCGGCAGTTCAATGGGATCGAAAAGTTCGCCGACCTTTTCAGGCTCAATGGATTTGCGGACAATGAAGGAACTGAGTTCGCCCCGGGAGGGAATCAGGTCCTTGCCCCGGCAGCGGACCCCCATGGCCTTGATGTGGGTCTCCAGAAAGGGATCGAGCTCCTCGACCACGATCAGTTCATCGACCCCGGTGGCAAAATCGCGGATCTTCTCCCCCGGCAGGGGCCAGACCATGCCCAGCTTGAGGACGGCCGCTTCCGGGAACGCCTCCTTGACATAATTGTATGAGGTCCCGGCCGTGATGAACCCCCTGGTCGTGGGTCCCGGCTCGATCCTGTTTTCCCCCAGGGTTTCCGCCAGGTCCCGCAAATCGGTCATCCGTTCCTCAATGGCGGCCCGGCGGGTCCGGGCCGGACCGGGCAGCATGACGAATTTGCCCGGGACCTTTTCAATGGACGCCTCGGCGGGCCCGATTCGTTTGCCCGTCTCCACCACGCCCTTGACGTGGGCGATTCTGGTCGTGATCCGGAAGAGCACCGGGGTGTCGTATTGTTCGCTCACCTCAAAGGCCCGGGCCAGCATTTCCTTGGCCTCGGCCGGGTCCGAGGGCTCGAACATGGGCAGTTTGGCGGCAAAGGCGTAATTGCGGTTGTCCTGCTCGTTCTGGGAGCTGTGCATCTCCGGGTCATCGGCGGTGATCACCACCAGCCCGCCCCGCACTCCGGTATAGGAGGCGGTGAACAGCGGATCCGAGGCAACGTTCAACCCCACATGCTTCATGGTCGCCAGGGCCCGGACCCCGGCAAAGCAGGCCCCGAGGGCCACTTCCAGGGCCACCTTTTCATTGGGCGCCCATTCGGTGTACACACCCTCGTAGGAGCAGAGATTCTCAAGGATTTCCGTCGACGGCGTCCCCGGATAACCGGAGGCCACCCGCACCCCGGCTTCCCAGGCGCCCAGGGCGATGGCCTCGTTGCCGGAAAGCCAGAGACTGCCGGTTTTTGGTCTCACCTTCAATTCCCCCGTCTTACCTGGATTCCGGCTCTTCAAATTCGAACGGATAGATGACCATTGTGGACTGGCTCCCGGTCAGGGATTCCAGGGTCCCGGTATTGAGGACCACGCCGATGAAGAGTTCGTCCATGTCATCCGCGGCCGGCTTCGCGGCCGCCAGTGATTTGACCTGATAATCAACCACGTAGCCGTCGATCTTTCTGGTCCGCCACATCTCCTCCAGCCCCAGGCCGTTCCATCGCAGGCCGACCATGGTGCCGCTGGTGTACTGCACCATCCTGGGGACGACGGCCGTCAGGGTCTCCGGATTGCGGTTGACGATGATATCATCGATCCCGTCGCGATCGACATCGGCGACCAGGATGCGGGACGGGACATATGTCTGCTTGTACAGCTCGCCGATCCCGTCGACGATATCGGCCCGTGAAAAGTTCGTCCCGGGCCGGATATTGGGGTCGCCGCCGATGTAGCGCTTGGTGCCGCCGAACCGTTCCTGGCTCTTCCATATGACCGAGCCGTTTTTGATCAACTGCAGTTTAAACGAATTATCCAGGACCACAAGATCCTGCTGCCCGTCGCCGTCCGCATCGGCATAGGCGAAATTGAACACATTGACCTCGGCGGGGATGGGCAGCTGCTCCTGCATGGAGAGTTTCCCGTCCCGCAACGACAGCTGATAGATGCCGGGAACAATGGGCACCTGGCCGGCCGCCTGTCCGACGAGCACCGGTCCGGTGCCCGGAATATCGATGGGCCTGATGTACCAGCGGGCTTCGGTGAAAAGGTCGACAAACTGTTTGCCGTCCCATTCAACCCCCCTGGATCCTGGCAGGGAAGGATCCGAGGCGCTGATATAGATCTCGGCCCTGCCGTTGCCGTCCAGATCGGCGGCATTGACACTGTGGACATGATACCTGTTCCCCATCGCGATTGTGCCGATAAGGTTCAGGCGGGTGCCGTCCCTGTTGAAAACATGCACCGCGGTCTTCTCGGCAATGATGACTTCCGGCTGGCCGTCCCCGTCAATGTCCCCCAGGTCGATGCCCCGGATCTCCATGTCGAAATTCCTGGTCTTGGTGAAATTCCGCCGGGAGCTGAGTCCGTACCCGCCGCCGGTTGTCATGAAGGTCTTGTCCGGGTGGACCGTGGTGAATTCCGAAGCGCCCTGGGCAGGGGACGCCGCCTGCGCCGGCATCATGGCGGCGGGACGCTTCCGGTCGAACAGCCGTTCAATGATGTCCCAGGCCAGGGTATCGACGGACTGCATGATCTGGTCGTTTGTCAGGGCGGAACCGTAGAATTGCTGCTCGGCCCCCTCGGGAGGAGCAGCGGCGGAGAATACCCGGGCATCAATGGAAATGCCGCCGCCCAGGGCGGTGATGGAGCCGTGGATCAGGTAATCGGCAGCGAGGCGGCGGGCAACCTCACGCACGGTGGCGGCATCCATCCTGCCCCCGGCCGCCCTCAGGGCCTCGTCCGCCTTGCTGTTGGCAATCATGGCCGCGCCGGCCTCAACCCGCAGACGGCTGGCGAGAATGTCCCGCAGGCCCTCCCGCAGGTACTGCATCTCCGGCGGGGCGTTGAGGGAAAAAGGCAGGATGGCGACGGTTTTTCCGGGCTGTTCCGCCGTTGCGGCGGCCGCCGGCAAAACACCGCATAACATAACAAGCAGGGTCAGAACCCATGTCTTTGTCAGGAAGTTCATATTCTCTCCGATGTTCATACAGAATGGATGCATTTTCAGTTCATTGGCATGATGATCGGCACAGTAGCATAAATGCCGAATAGAAAATATGTATTACTACTCCAGAAAACCCCCGGCAAGCAAGTTTTTTCCGCCCTTATTCGTTCTCCGGGGTTTCCATGGCTTCAATCTGCTCCTGGGCCTCCTCCCACTGGGCCAGGTGCCTTTCGAGACGGCGCTGGACACTGGTATACTCCCTGCTCAGTTCCGACCATTTCAGCTGATCCCCATAAAGGTCCGGATCGGCCATCATCTGTTCGAGCTCCGTCTTTCGTTTTTCCAGGGATTCAATCTGCCGCTCCTCCTGGCGGACCTTCTCCTTCAGGGGGTTCATCTTGCGGGCACGCTTTTCCCGCAGCAGGGCGCGCTGCCGCCTGACCGCCTTCCTGTCCTTCGCCGGCATGGAAGCCGCATCATTGTCCCCGTTCGAGGCAGGGGCCTGCGCGGCCGCAT